>DASSKX010000646.1:0-8547 GCA_035689925.1 Acidobacteriaceae bacterium | reverse complement strand
CTCCTGCCATTCCCGTTCGCCCCGGACGCGGAAACGCAACTCGGCCCCGATGCCATAGCGTCGAGCTCGTTCGACCCTGGTTCGCCAGCCGTTTAAGGCGTGGTTGACCATATCCCGTCTCCTTGTTTCCTGCGGGCTGATAAGCATTCGCAATTGTTGCCAACGGCGAGGAACTTGAGAGTACGGGACTGGACCAACATCAACAATGGCCCAACGGTACCAGCGTCATGGACCCAGGAGGTGCTACATGCGCTGCGACCTTGGGGTATTACCGCGGCGGGCGCGAATGGGCATTACAGTGGTTACGTTCGAAACTTTAGAAGGGTACTGAGGGAGATGAACGAGTAGTGCCGAGGGGATCAGCTCGCTTCAGTCAGGCGATGGTTGACAGCGAAGAGGGCCAGCTCAAGGCGATTGGAGACGCCGAGCTTATCAAAGATATTGCTGATGTGGTGCTTCACCGTCTGCTCGCTGATAGAGCAGCGCTGCGCGATATCCGGATTCGAATACCCGGCAACGACGAGGGTGACGATCTCCATTTCGCGGGGCGTCAAGCCGAACTCTCGAGGCTTCGAGGCGCTGTCGGAACTCGACAAGCTGCGCAGGGCACGCACCAGATCGGAAATGCTCTCGCGGCCCACCCAGTACTGACCCGACATAATGCAGCGAATGCTGTCGAAGAGTCGCTGGCTCGTGGAATCCTTGGTCACGACCCCGTAGGCCCCGAGTTTCAGGGCGCGGACGATCTGGTCTTTGTTGATGGTTGCGGTCAGAAGCAGCGTGCGGACCGGAATTTGTGCGGCAGCCAGCTCCCGCAGCACTTCCATGCCATCCTGGCGGGGCATTGCCAGATCCAGCAGGATGACGTCAGCCTCGGTGCGCCGCACCAGATCCAGGAGCACCTCGCCGTCGCCGGCCTCGCCCACGACCTCGAACCCGCCTTCGGCCTCCAGCAGTTTACGCAGCCCGTCGCGAAACAGGGCGTGATCATCCGCGATCAGTACGCGAATAACCGAGGGGCAGATTTTGGCGGTGGAAGCCATCCCAATCCTGAACGGCCACGCGCACAATGGCCTGTTGTCAAATTCATACAGCCAGCGTGCGGCTCTCGTGCTCCGACTCCAGTAACCTGGCCGCTGCGAGTAATGCCCTCATTATATACATCCCATATCGTTGACCCTACGACTTTTGTGGGTTCGAACCCTGGCCACAACGTGCCATTTCGTAAGTTACGAATGTGGGATTCTGCCCCGGGTCTGGTGCCATTTCTGTGGAACGTCGGGCCGGATGCCTTAGACGTAACGGCTGGCGTCGTTGTTGACCGGGCTCCGTTTCGTCTTTTCACACCCGAATCTCAGGTTTGACTGCTGTTCCCGATCTCGCGCCTGGCATCCGAACGATGGAGAATAAGCGCAGAAGGAGCAGCGGCTTGCCAGAGGGGAAAAAGAGAACCGGTCGGGCGCGCCGGGCCGAGCCAACTCAGGCTGGAGAGAGGCCCCCGCATGTGCTGGATCTGTTTCACCCCGTCACGGCAAAGTGGTTTCGCGCGGTCTTCGAGGATGTGACCGCCCCTCAGCGGGAGGGCTGGCCGGCGATCGCACAGGGCGACTCGACTCTGATCCTTGCGCCGACAGGCACGGGAAAAACCCTGACCGCGTTCCTCTGGTGCCTGGACCGTCTCATGCTTCGCGAGCCTCCGCAGAGCGCGGGGTGCCGCATCCTTTATATTTCGCCACTCAAGGCCCTTGCGGTTGACGTTGAACGGAACCTTCGCTCGCCGCTTGCCGGCATCGCCAACATGGCCGAGCGCGACGGGGTGTCGGTTCACGTTCCCGAGATCAGCATCCGCACCGGCGATACCTCGCCGCGCGAGCGCGCCCGCTTCCGCCGCCACCCCGGGGAGATCCTCATCACCACACCGGAGTCGCTGTACCTGCTCCTGACCTCCGGCGCCAGCGAAGGTCTGCGGACCGTCGATACCGTCATCGTGGATGAGATCCACGCTCTGGTGCCGACGAAACGCGGCGCTCACCTGGCCCTTTCGCTTGAACGGCTGCAGGCGCTCAGCGGGCGACTTCTGCAGCGAATCGGTCTCAGCGCCACGCAGCGGCCGCTCGAAGAAGTAGCCCGGTTTCTGGGCGGAGCTGAAGGGCAGGGAAGCGCGCATGGCCCGCATGCACACCACGGCAGCGTCACGGTTTCGACGGCGGCCGATACGCAGAGCGTGATTGAGGGCTTCACTCATGCTCTGGAAAACGAAGCAGTAGTCGACGCACGCGAGGCGCTGGGTCCACAGTTTCGCCCGGTGACGATTGTCAACGGAGGAGCCCGGAAGCTGCTGCACCTCTCGGTAGAAGTTCCCGTCGAGGACATGGCGAAACTCGGCGAGATCAACGATCTGCCCAGCGGACCAGCAGGACAGGCGCCAAAGCGGACCAGCATCTGGCAATCCATCCACCCGCGTCTGCTCGAGATCATTCGCAGCCGGACTTCGACTTTGATCTTCGTGAACGCGCGCCGTATCGCGGAGCGGCTGGCGGGCGCGCTGAACGACCTGGCCGGCGAGCCCATTGCTCGTGCCCACCACGGCTCTCTCGCGGCCGCGCAGCGCACGGAGATTGAAGAGATGCTCAAGGCCGGGAACCTGCGTGCGCTGGTCTGCACTTCGTCGCTCGAACTAGGCATCGATATGGGGGCGATCGATCTGGTCATCCAAATCGAGGCGCCGCCCTCGGTTGCCGCAGGGATGCAGCGTATCGGCCGCGCCGGACACTCCGTTGGCGCGCCGTCGAATGGCATTATCTTTCCGAAATACCGCGCGGACCTGGTGGCCTGCGCGGCGGTCACGCAGGCCATGCACGAAGGCCACGTCGAATCCACGCGCTTCCTGCGCAATCCGCTCGACGTGCTCGCGCAGCAGATGGTGGCTATCGTCGCGCAGCCGCCGCTACCAGTCGCCCAAGCGGATCGCGTGCTTCGTCGCCCCGGAGACGAAGCCGAAGGCCCGGGAATTTCCTATGACGCGCTGCTGCAGATCGTCCGCAGCGCTGCGCCGTTCGCCGGGCTGACGGCGCAGGTCTTCGATGGCGTTCTGGATATGCTTGCTGGCCGCTACCCTTCCGATGAGTTTGCGGAGCTGCGGCCACGCGTGACCTGGGACCGAGCGCGCAACTGGATCACTCCCCGCGAAGGGGTCAGGCGCATCGCAATTCTCAATGGCGGCACGATTCCCGACCGCGGTCTTTATGGAGTGTTCCTCAGCGGAGCCGCGAAGCCCGTGCGCGTTGGCGAACTCGACGAGGAGATGGTTTTTGAGGCTCGCACCGGCGAGACATTCGTTTTGGGCGCGTCGACGTGGCGCATCGATGAGATCACGCAGGACCGCGTGCTCGTGAGTCCCGCTCCGGGCGAGCCTGGCAAGATGCCTTTCTGGCACGGCGATCAGCCGGGGCGCCCCATCGAGTTCGGCCGCCGTATTGGCGGCCTCGTCCGCGAGTTGCGCGACGTGCCACGCCCCGTCGCCATGACAAAGCTTGTCCAGCAGCATGATCTCGATCCTCAGGCCGCCGAAAACGTTCTGCGCTACCTCGCGGATCAGGAGCTTGCCACGCAGCGAGTCCCGGACGATCGCACGATCGTGATTGAGCGCGTGCGCGACGAGGTCGGTGACTGGCGCGTCTGCTGTCTGACGCCGTTCGGGAGCAAAATTCACACACCATGGGCGATGGCGGCTACGGCCCGCATCAAGGCAGCCGGCCTCGACGTCGAGAGCATGGCTACCGAAGACGGATTTGTGCTGCGCTTTCCGGAAACCGATGCTCCGCCGGATGCCGACCTGCTGCTGATGCAGCCGGCCGAGGCGGCCGAACTGGTGATGCGGCAGCTTGGATCCACCGCTCTGTTCGCTGCGAAGTTTCGCGAGTCGTCTTCGCGTGCTCTTCTGCTGCCTCGCCGCCGTGCCGAAGGCCGTACGCCGCTTTGGCAACAGCGCAAACGCGCCTATGATCTGCTCAGTGTCGCGGCGCGGTATCGGAGCTTTCCGATGCTGCTGGAGTCCTACCGCGAGTGCCTCCGTGACGTATTCGATATGCCCGCGCTGCTGGAAACGCTGCGGGCCATCGCCACCCGCGCCATACGTGTCCATACTGTTGATTCGCGTACGCCTTCGCCGTTTGCCGGGGCGCTGCTCTTCGGCTACGTGGCCAACTATATATACGACGGGGATGCTCCGTTGGCGGAACGGCGCGCCCAGGCCCTGGCCATCGATCAGGAGCAACTCCGGGAACTGCTGGGGGATGCCGACCTCCGCGAACTGCTCGACATCGCCGCGATCGAGGAGACCGAAGAGCAGCTGCAGTGCCTGCGGGACGAGTACAAGGCGCGCTCGCTCGACAGCGTGCACGATCTGCTGCTGCGGCTTGGAGATCTCTCGCGCGAGGAACTCGCCGCACGTTGCACATCCGCGGAGGTCGCCGGGTTTGCCGACCGCCTTATCCGCTCGCGGCGGGTGCTCGAGATTATGATTGCCGGCCAAAGGCGACTCATCGCCGTTGAAGATGCGGCGCGGGTTCGCGATGCCCTTGGCGTGCCGCTGCCGCCAGGACTGCCGGCCGCGTTCCTGGAACCGGCGCCCGAAGCGCTCACCGAGATCGTTCGCCGCCACGCGCGCACCCACGGGCCTTTCACCACGGCTGACATCGCCCATCGCTATTCCTTGCCCCGGGCCGCGGTGGAATCCGTCCTCGAACGGCTGGTCACGACCGGGCGCGTCGTGGAGGGCGGATTCCGCCCCGGCGGGCTTGCGCGCGAGTGGATCGATGCCGAAGTTCTGCGCACGATTCGCCGTAAATCCCTCGCGAAGCTCCGCAAAGAAGTCGAGCCCGTGGAGCAGCGCACTCTTGCCCGGCTCGTCACGCGCTGGCAGGGGGTACTGCAACCGCGTCGCGGCCTCGACGCGCTGCTCGACACGATCGAAAACCTGCAAGGCGCCCCGCTTCCGGCTTCGCTGCTTGAGACAGAAGTCCTGCCCGCCCGCATTGCCGGTTATCGTGCGTCAGATCTCGACACGCTCGTCGCGGCGGGAGAAGTCGTATGGGCTGGGTTTGAGCCTCTTGGGGAGCACGACGGCCGCATCGGGTTATATCTGGCCGATCGCCTGCCGCTGCTCTGGCCTCCGGACCGTATTTTCGGCGCACCGTTGAAGACCACCGCGCCGGAATCGCCGCTCACCGAGCGCGAGGAGCGCATCCTCGACTATCTTCGCCGCAATGGCGCTTCTTTTTTTCAACTGCTGCACGACGGCACGGGTGGAGGGTATCCGGGCGAAACGATCGATGCGCTTTGGTCGCTGGTCTGGCGTGGCGTCGTCGCGAACGATACGCTGCATGCCCTGCGTGCCTGGTGCGAGAAGCCAGCCGGCAGTGCCCGCTCGTCGCGTCCCGCACGCCGCATCCATAACCAGCCGGCGTTCCGCAGCCGCCGTACCACACCGCCGTCTGCACAGGGCCGCTGGAGCCTGAACGAGGTCGCCTTCGATGCCGAGCGCACCACCCCCGCACGGATGACGGAGTGGAGCCATGCTGTTGCGCAGCAACTGCTCACACGTTACGGAGTCGTCTTTCGCGAAACCGCGCACGCCGAAAATCTTCCTGGCGGATTTTCGGCTATCTACGACGTGCTCAAGGGGCTGGAAGAGAGCGGACGTATTCGCCGCGGCTACTTCGCTGCCGATCTGGGCGCAACCCAATTCGCACTGCCTGCTGCGGTCGATTTGCTCCGCTCGCTGCGGGCCGAACCGCCGCAGGAGAAACACGAGGTGGTGATGCTCGCGGCGACGGATCCTGCCAATCCCTGGGGCGCCCTGCTGCGCTGGCCTGCGCCGCCGGAAGAGGGCTCTTCGATGACGCGGAGCACCGGAGCGCGAGTAGTACTCATCGACGGCACGCTCACCGCGTATCTTCGCCGCGGCAACTCTGCAATCCAGGTGCTGCTGCCCGAAGACGAGCCGGCGCGTTCGCAATCTGCGCGCGCGCTGGCCGAGTTCTTCGTCGCACACGTGCAGCGCGAGCGCGGCGAGGCCGGACACGAGCGGAGCGGGCTGCTCGTCTCGACCATCAACGGCCTTCCGGTCGCGGAGCACCCGCTGGCACGCTTTCTCCTGGATGCTGGATTCCATCCCGCGCCGCTCGGCTTCAGCGTGCGCCGCGGCTTGCCTGCTTTACCGGGGAACGGCGCCGAACCTGAGGACCCCGGCAGTTATGCCTGAAGGCGACAACATCTTTCGCGCGGCGCGTACGCTGCAGAAGGCGCTCGGCGGGAAAATCGTCACTGGCTTCGAAACAGCGCTCGCCCCTCTGGCCCGCGTCAACGACGATGCTCCGATCGTCGGCCGGACGGTCGAGAGAGTGGAATCGCGCGGTAAATGGTGCCTCATGTTCTTTTCCGGAGACCTGATCCTCGTGACCCATATGCGCATGAGCGGCTCCTGGCACATCTACCGTACCGGAGAGAAATGGCAGGTCGGCCGCAATCACATGCGCCTCGCAATCACGTGTGGCGAGTTTCAGGCGGTCGCGTTCGATGTGCCGATTGTGGAGTTCCACACGGCGCGCAGTCTTGCGCGGCATGCGGAAATTGCGCGTCTCGGTCCCGATGTTCTCGGCGCAGATTTCACTATAGAGAAAGGGCGCGAGACGCTTCGCTCCTGGGCCGCCGCGCATCCGGAGGATGAAGTGGGCAACGCGCTGCTGAACCAGCGCGTCCTCGCCGGACTCGGCAATGTGTACAAGAGTGAAGTGGCGTTTGCTGCAGGTGTGCATCCGTTTCGACGGCTGAGCACGCTTACTCCAGGCGAAGTGCAGTCCCTGGTCGATTTCGCCAGCCGTTATCTGCGCGAGAACGTCCGGGCTGATGCCAACGGGGGGCGCCGCACCAGGCACAGCATGGATCGCGAGGAACGCCTGTGGGTCTACGGTCGCCATGGCCAGGAATGTCGGCGCTGCGGCGCTCTGATCATGAAGCGGCGGCAAGGGCGGGGCGCGCGCTCCACCTGGTGGTGCCCGAGTTGTCAGCCATGGGTGCCGGCGGCCGGTCAGAGCGTCGAACCGCCGCAGGGCAACCCAACAGTTCCGGCCCGTCGGCGTGAACCTGCGGGTCATGAATGATAATGCCTGCCCGAAGCGTCATCGGCGTGATCCCAGGGCAGCCGCCAGCCTCGAAATCTCACGAATGGAAGGGGACCTAATTACTTCTTATGCCCATGATTCGTGCCAGTTGAGCCGGAGGCGGCAACGGAGAAGCTGATCGTGTAGTCGTCGCTGTTCGCATTGCCGGCGGTATCCTGGCAGCGCACGTAGTAGCTGTATGTGGCGCCGTCCTGGAGCCCGGTGACGGTTGTGGAGTGTGCTGTGCCGCCGGTGACGGTGAAGACATTCGGCATCGAGCTGTACGCCACACCGGCTGTGGTGGAATAGCGGCAGCTGGCGGCTTCGTTGGTGGCCAGACTGAGCGTCGTTTGCGTCGTTCCCGATGCCAGCGTCCCGGCGGGTGCGCCGGCGGAACGGACCGGAGGAGTAGTGTCGGCAGTGCCGCCCGTGCTCAGAGCACCGCCGGAGAAGGTGAGGATCTTGACGGTGGGGCCACCGAAGATGGCGTCGGCGATGCCGGGTTGTCCGCTGGTATAGACGTTGGCTGGATCGGTGTAGGTGATCAGCAGGGTGCCGTTGAAGTAGACGCGATGGGTCGAGCCCTGGGATTCGAGGCGCAGCCGGCGCGGAGCCGTAGCAACGCTGGCGTTGGCCGAGGCCAGCAGCGTGAAGTTCAGGCTTCCGGTGTCATCAGTGCGATAGAAGCGAACCTGGCCTGCGTAGGCGATGGCCAGGTAGCCGCTGCCCTTGCTGGCGCTCTGCACGCGCGTCATGACCCCGGGCCAGGCGGCTGTGCCCGGGTCCTGATCGTAGGTGATTTCGGCGAACTGATCCGGTCCGAGGAGAGGTGAGGTCAGGCGAGCGCCGCTGGTGCCGCTGGTGGTGTAGGCGCCGTTGCTCTTGCTCAGAGCCGACCACGATCCGGTCGTGCTCCACATGCCGTTTTCCGACAGAGGCGATTCGGTTCCGGAGAAGGTGCTGGAGGCCGTTGTGCCACCTGAGGTGGAGGCGGCAACGGAGAAGCTGATCGTGTAGTCATTGGCATTTAACAAGCCAGTTGTATTGTCGCGGCAACGTACATAGTAGGAGTACGCACCGCCGTCCTGCAGCCCGGTGAAGGTTGTGGAGTGCGCTGTGCCGCCGGTGACCGTGAATGTATTCGGCATTGAGCTGTACGCCACACCGGCTGTTGTCGCATAACGGCAGTTCGCCGCTTCATCGGTTCTGATACTCAGGCTTGCCTGGGCGCTTCCCGACGGCAGGATTCCTGCTGGCCAGCCCCCGGTGCGCGGGGGCGCCAAACCCCTGCCGTCAGGAGCAGTGAGGGTGGCGTTCGCGTCGAGATCCGTGATCGCTCCATCCAGCCATCCGCTGTTCCAGCTATGGTTACGGACCGGACCTG
>DASSKX010000645.1:0-5616 GCA_035689925.1 Acidobacteriaceae bacterium | reverse complement strand
AGGACGCTGGTGTGGCGATTCGGGTGGCGACGGGTCGGCCAACGCGTCCATCGACGCACTGCTCGCATACACCTGCGGAGAATTTTCGCCCGGGCGAGCGGCTCTCGGTTGTGCTGGAGATTCCGCCAACGGCCGGCGAAGTCGTTCCACGTTCCATTCGTCTGTGGTACCGGCATGTGGATCAGGCGGAGCGCTGGACTTCGGCGGAGATGAGCGGTGACGGCGGCCGGTACGCGGGCGCGATCCCGGCGGAGTACACCGATTCTCGCTATGCCCTCGAGTACTATTTCGAGCTGCGCGATGAGAACGGCGTTGCGTGGATGTGTCCGGGCTTCAACCAGACGCTCTCGAACCGGCCCTACTTCACCGTCTCGAGGGCAAAGGCGTAACAGCCCATCGTCAGTGCTGGTTCTGCTGTAGCTCGTCGAGCTTCCGCTTCAGATCCTGGAGTTTCTGGCCCGCCTCGGCGAGCTTGCCCTGCGCGGTGAGTTGCTGATAATCCGACAAGTCCTTCGCCGCAGAGCGGATGAGGTCCTGACGAACGCTGGCTTTCTCACCGTTGGGCTGCGCCGGCGCCGCTTCAGGTGCGGGTTGGCCGGGGGCGGCCGTCAGCGAGGATGGCTGTCCGCCAAACAGCGATTGCAGCGCCGCTTCATAGGTCGTCGCGTACGCGAGACGATCCTGCAGCGCGAGCACAACGAGGCGCAGCTCGGGCATCGGGCTGTGCGCGGCCTGCAGGTAGATCGGCTCAGCGTAGAGCAGCGCGCGTCCGCAGGGGATGACCAGCAGCGTGCCGCGGCGCACGTGCGAGCCCTGCTGGTTCCACAGCGTGAGCTGGCCGGAGAGCTGCGCGTTTTGATCGATGCGGGCTTCCACCTGGAGCGGGCCGTCGACGAGCCGCGTCTTGGGAAAATCGTAGACGGCGGCGGTGCCGTAGTGCTCGCCGTCGCTGCGTCCGGCGATCCAGCCGATCAGGTTGTTGCGGTTGGCGGGCGTGAAGGGCAGGATGGCGACGAACTCCACCGACGACGCGCCGGGCAGCTTCATCAGCACGTAGTTCGGCGCCATGGTGTGCGTCTCCTGCTCGCCGCCCTCGCCGAGCGTGAGTTCCGAGGCAACGGTCCAGAGGTCCTCGCGATTGTAAAAGACCTCCGGATCGTTCATGTGGTAGAGCGCATAGACGGTCGCCTGCTCTTCCAGCAGCAACTGCGGATAGCGCACATGCCGGTGCAGATCGGCAGGCATGGTCGCTGCATCCCGGAACAACTCCGGAAACACATTGCGCCATGCGGCGAGAACAGGATCCTGCGCGTCGAAGACGTACATCGTTGTAGTGCCGTTGTACGCGTCGACAACCGCCTTGACGCTGTTGCGCATGTAGTTGATGGAGCCCTCGCCGAGCCCATAACTCGTCGATTCGGGATACATGCTCGACGTGGTGTAGGCGTCGAGAATCCAGTAGAGATGCCCATCGTCGCCAAGCACGATATAGGGATCCGGGTCCCAGGTGAGAAACGGCGCGATCGAGCGCACGCGGGTGTAGACGTTGCGCCGCATCAGCAGCCGGCTTTCCGGGCTGACGTCGTCGCTGAAGGGGAGCTTCGAGAGGTCGCCGCGATCGGCGGCGAGGAGAAGGCGCCGCATCAGGCCGCCGAGCGCGATGCCGCCTGAGCCTTCGTAGGCGGAAAGATTGTTGTTCTGCCCCTGCGGGTAATTGAACTCTGCCTGGCGTGTCTTCACGTACACGTCCGTGTTCGTCATCTCACCGAAATAAATTTCCGGCCGCCTGACGACGATCCCCGGATCGGTGCTCTCGACCGGCATATTGCTCAGGATGAGATTGGGCAGGCCCTCCTGGGTGAATCCATTCACGGGATTCATCGTGATCCCGTAGCCGTGGGTGTAGATCAGCTTTTCGTTGATCCAGTTGCGGCTGCTCTCGGGCAGTTTATCGACGTTCAGTTCGCGGCTGGCGAGCATCACTTCGCGCGTCTGGCCGTTCAGGGAATAGCGGTCGATGTCGATGTCCGGAAAGTCGTAGTAGGTGCGGATTTCCTGAATCTGCCGCAGCGTATCCTGCAGCGCTCGCCAGTCCCACAGGCGCACATTCTGGAGCGTGGCCTGATTCTGTGCCGGCTCCGCTGCCTCCGGCGTGATCTCAGCGGGGAATTCGTTGCGGGTGACCTGATCGAGAGCCCAGGCGCGTCGCGTCGCGTCAATGTTCCACGGAATGTAGGGGCGCTCCCGGTTCAACTGGTTGGGCCGCACGATGAAGCTGCTGACGTACCAGGCGACCGCATGCACGCCGAGATAACAGAGAATCGCCGGCAGAACTGCGAGCACGAGGCGACTTCCACCGGCAGAGGCACTGAATGCGTTCGACGCGGCGATCAATGCGCCCACGATCAGCATCGCCGCCACGATCAGCAGGCCGGTGATGGTGATATGCGCTTCCGTGTAGCTCACGCCACTGAAGATGGTGTGCGCGTCGAGCAACATGCCGAAGCGCGCCAGCCACGTCTGCACGGCGAGCATCAGCAGGAAAAACGCGAACGCAATGGACAATCCGCGCCAGGGCACCGCGAGCCGGAAGCGAGTGTCGGCGTGCAGAGCCTTGCCGCTCACCGCAAGTCCGATGAATCCCAGAGCCGCGAGGCACGCGATAACGGCAAGCGTGGTCAGCCATCCCGCGATCAGTTGCCAGGCAGGCAAGGCGAAGAGATAGAAGTCCAGCGGTCGGCCGAAGACTGGATCCATCGCCGGATGCGCGGCGCGCGGCGTGTTCCACCACAGCGCGAAGGTCGGCCACTCGGCCATCATGGCGGTGCCGGTGATCACAGCAATCCCCAGTGAGGCCAGCAGCCCCAGAAACCGCAGACCGGTGCGCATCGGAATATTCAGCTGCTGGCGGCCGATGTAGAAGGCGCGATCCTGCGGCAGGTCGGCCTGGTGCAGCTTCCACAGCAGAAGAAACCAGCCATACAGGATCAGAAACGTCGCGACGGAGAAGACCCCGAAGGCCGACCAGTTGAGGCGCAGCGTCTTCCAGAAGACGCCGGAGTAGCCCAGCGATCCGAACCACAGCGAATCGACATACCAGGACAGCGCCGTGTTGCCGCCCAGAAGCACGAGCAGCACAACCGCGGCGATGAACAGCAGAAGCCGATTCGGGCGCCTGCTGCGCCTGCGAATGTCGATGGTCTGGTGCATGAATTTTCCGCCCGTGAATCCGAACGTATTCTACGCGCAGCGTTGAAAGAAGCAGCGAGTCGTGTTCGAATGGGCAACGATTCTCCAGCAGCGCGCAAGCAACGCGTCTGCTGTCGGCTCGGTTGAGGGAAGCCCATAAAAATGAAAACGAAAATTGGTCGTGTCCTGATGATCCCCGTGGCGCTCGTACTGATGAGCGCAGCGTTGTCGAGTGCGCAACAGGCGGAAAACGGAGCCTCGTCGCAGAGGCCGAAAGGTCCCTGCGACATTTACGCGGCTGCCAACGATCCGTGCGTGGCGGCGCACAGCACCACGCGCGCGCTGTACGCCTCGTACAACGGCCCGCTGTATCAGGTGAAGCGCCAGTCGGACTCGAAGACGCTCAACATCGGCGTTGTGCAGCCCTCAGCGTCGGACGCAGGCGGATACGCCGACGCGGCGGCGCAGGACAAGTTCTGCGCCAACACCGTCTGCTGGATCACCACCGTCTACGACCAGTCGCCGAAGCACAATGACCTGACCCAGGCGCCGCGCGGCGGATTCAGCGGCCCGGCTATGGGCGGCTTCAACAATTTGCCCATCGCCGACATGGCGCCCGTCACGGTAATGGGCCACAAGGCGTACGGCGTCTTCATCGAGCCGGGCATGGGCATCCGCAACGACGATCCGAAGGGCACCGCGGTCGATGACCAGGCAGAGGGACAGTATTGGGTCATTAACGGGCAGCACTTCAACTCCGGCTGCTGCTTCGACTACGGCAACGCGGAGATCGACAGCCGCGACGACGACAATGGCACCATGGAGACCGCCTACTACGGCAACGCTCCGTTCTGGTATCACAGCAATTCGCCCGGCCCCTGGATCATGACCGACCAGGAGAACAATCTGGTCGGCTGCGTCAATCCGGATGGATCCCGGCTCTGCGTCCACCTGCCCAGCATTACCTGGCGGTTCGTGACGGCGATCGCGAAGGGTGAACCGCACCACTGGACCTCAATGGGCGGCGATGCGCAGCAGGGCGCGCTGTCGGTGATGTTCAGCGGCCCGCGCGTTAACGCCACCTACGACCCCATGCGCAAGCAGGGCGCGATTCTGCTCGGCAACGGCGGCGATAACAGCAACAGCTCGCAGGGTACCTTCTACGAAGGCGCGATGACCGCCGCGGGCACCTTCCCGACCGACGCCACCGATCAGGAGGTGCAGGCCAACATTGTGGCGGCTGGATATGGCGTGCAGCGGCTGAGCGTGGCTCCGGCGTCGGCGAGCACCATGCCGCCTGGACTGCAGACGTTCTCGCCGGGATCGTCGCAGGAAACCACGGTGACCTTCACGAACACCACCGGCGCGCCCGCGGAGAATCTGCGCCTGAGCATCAACGCTCCGAAGCAGTGGGCCTCTGTCGTCACCGGAGGCACCGAGACGGCGAAGACCTTCACGGAGCCGGTTGCGCCGGGGGCTATGGTCAGCGCGACGTTCAAGGTCACCTCGGGGCCGGCCGCGTTCAACGGCGATCTGGTCGCTACCGCGCGGTGGACCAGCAACGGCAAAACGGAATCCGACACGGCAGCGGAGAAGGTGCGGAACGTTCCATCCGTTCGGATCAATGAATTTCGCATCAGCTCCGGCCCTCCGACCAATGCGACCGACTCGTTCATCGAGCTGTACAACGCAGAGTCGCGCAGCGTGGATGTCTCGAACTGGACATTGACCGAGCGTCCCACCCAGCAGGCGATCTTCTCGTCGGTCAAGATTCCGGCCGGCACGAGGATCGCCGCCCACGGCTTCTACCTGCTCGGCCTCTCGAACTCCGGGCTGGTGGTTCCGGCACGCGCGGGCGAGACGACGATTCACGTCCGCAATGTCAGCGGCATGAAAGCCGGCGACACGATCACCATCGGCAGCGAGACGCGCAAGATCGCCAGCATCGGCACCGCCGCGTCGCCGAGCACGACCCTGTGGCAACCGCTGCCGGATGGCCTGATCACTCTTCCCGTCGGCTCCACCAACGTCCCGGTTACCAGCGCTGCCGGCTTCGTTGTCGGCCAGAAGATCGCGCTCGGCTATGGCGGGACGTTTCCGACGGTTCCGGAGCCCACCGAGCGTTACGAGGTGGCGACGGTGAGCGCGGTCGGCAAGGCGGGCACACAGGCCTATCTCGCCGCGGATGCGGCTGCCGGTGCAACGAACATCAAGGTCACTTCCGTCGAGAACATCTCCCAAGGCGACAAGATCCGGCTGGACATCGACAGCACCGGTCACGGCATTGAGACGGTGACCGTCACCAAAGTCGGCACGAAGGCGAACCGCACGAATCTCTCCGCCGATGCGAGCGCCGGCGCGACGAAGATCAAGGTCCGCAGCGTGCGCGGCTTTACCGTGGGCGACACGATCCGCGTGGGCACTCCC
>DASSKX010000644.1:0-2230 GCA_035689925.1 Acidobacteriaceae bacterium | reverse complement strand
ACGGTGGAGACACATGGACGCGGGTTCTCGATAAGGGTCCTTACGTGGGCATTGCCGACATCGCCATGGCAACCTCGCAGCCACAGATTCTGTTCGCCGCGACCTGGAACGCGCATCGTCCGCCGTGGAGCACCTACGCTCCCCTCGAAGGCCCCGGCAACGCGCTGTACCGCTCGACCGATGCAGGCGCACACTGGACGCAGATCTCCGGCCATGGCCTGCCCACGGAATCCTGGGGACGCACGGGCATCGCCGTCAGCGCGGACGGCCGCCGCGTCTACGCGACCATCGACTGCAAAGGCCACGCCGGGCTATACCGCTCTGACGACGGCGGCGAAACGTGGATTCTGGCGAACAGCGACCGCCGGCTGACCAGCCGCGCCTGGTACTTCTCGGCGCTCGCTATCGATCCCGCGAATCCTGATGTGCTTTACATCCCAAACGTGGCGCTCTATCGCACGAACGACGGCGGCAAGACCATTGAGATTGTACGCGGAGCACCCGGCGGAGATGACTACCACCAGGTCTGGATCGATCCGAAAAACCCGAACCACCTCGTCCTCGGCGTCGATCAGGGGACCAGCGTCAGCATCGACCGCGGCCGCACGTGGTCGACCTGGTATAACCAGCCGACGGCACAGCTGTATCACGTAACAACGGATCACAAGTTTCCCTACAGCATCTACGGCGCGCAGCAGGACTCAGGCGCGATCGCGGTACACAGCCGCTCTGATCATGGGCACATCGACACGCGCGACTGGTTTCTGCCCGGCGGCAGCGAGAGCGGCTACATTGCGATTGATCCCAAAGACGAAGACATCGTGTACTACACCGACACGTACGGCGGTCCGAACCGGATGAATCTGCGCACATCGTTCAGCCAGAACGTCTCGCCGTGGCCGCTGGGTGGGTTCGCGCTGGAGATCAATCGGCGCAAATATCGCGATCCGTGGACGCCGGTGCTCGTCTTTTCGCCGGCCGACAAAACCTCCCTCTACCTGGGCACGCAGTACGTGATGAAGACGAGTGATGGCGGCCTGCACTGGGAGCAGATCAGTCCGGACATCACGGGCGCGGTCGCCAACGCGGACCAAAACGGCCCCACCACTCCGGAGAACGCAATGCAGCGCGGCTACGGCGTGGTTTACACGATTGCTCCTTCGCCGCGGGACGCGCAGCTGATCTGGGCAGGCAGCGATACGGGCCGTATCCATGTGACGCGCGACGGCGGCAAGAGCTGGAGTGATGTGACGCCGCCCGAGTTGAGCGCGTGGAGCAAGATTTCGCTGATCGAGGCGTCGTACTTCGACCCGGCGACGGCATTTGCTGCCGTCGACCGGCATCGCCTTGGCGACCGCAAGCCGTACCTCTACGTCACGCATGACTACGGCAAGAGCTGGACGCTGTCGGTCAACGGCATCGCCGTAACGCACTTTGTTCATGCGGTGCGGCAGGATCCGGAGCAGAAGAACCTGCTCTTCGCCGGCACGGAGTTCGGCATCTACGCCTCGTTCGACGCGGGCGGCCATTGGCAGCCGCTGCAGCTGAATCTGCCGGTCAGCTCGGTGCGCGACATCAACATTCATGGCGACGATCTGATCGTTGCCACGCATGGGCGCTCGTTCTGGGTGCTCGACGACATCACGCCGCTGCGCCAGGCGGCGCGTGTCGGCGGTGCCCACGCGTATTTGTACGCACCGGAAACCGCGGTGCGCGTTGACAACGACAACTTCCTGGGCACGCCACTGCCGCCCGAGGAGCCGCAGGCCGAAAATCCGGCGAATGGCGCCATTCTCGACTACTATCTGGCCGACCCCGCCAGCAACGTCACGCTGCAAATCGTCGATGCGCAGGGGCGCGTGATTCGCCACTACTCGAGCGCGGAGAAACATCCGGCGGCTCGGCCGCTGCTGCCGATTGCGGAGCGCTGGTTCCCGAAGCCGCCCGTGCTCGCAACGAGCGCCGGTGAACATCGCTTTGTGTGGGATCTGAGCGCCGGCGGTTCCAGCGCGGGCCTGGGCGACGAGGAGGCTAACGATGCCTCGGGTCCGCCAGCTGGTCCGAGGGTTCCACCGGGCACGTACACGGTGCGGCTGAATGTGGATGGGACCACGGTGGAACGTCCGCTGCGCGTCACGATGGATCCGCGCTCGGCAGCCACGCAGGACGTGCTGGCAGCGCAGTATGCGATGGCCCAGCAGATTTACGCGCCGCTGCTCGCCGGATGCAA
>DASSKX010000643.1:0-11218 GCA_035689925.1 Acidobacteriaceae bacterium | reverse complement strand
CGTGCTGATCATTCCGGCGATCCTCTTCATTGCCGCGGTGGCCCTCTTCGAAGTCGCAGTGCACGCCGTCTTTGCGGGTGGATCCGGGCTCGCTGTGTTTGCCGGAGTCTTTATCCAGGTCCTGATCGGGCTGTTTGCGTTTCTTATCGCGACCCTGATAGGCATCTGCGTCGGCGGCCCAATCAGCACCGCGATCCGGGAGTATGCGCTGCTCTTCTACGGCGGGCGCTACCGCCCGTTGGGCGACATTCTCTCGCCGCCTCCGCCAATGGCTCCGCTATCTCCGGTTGCACCGGAGATGGCCTGAAAGCCGCGCCGGGGCGGAGAAGTATTGCTGAGTGCGGTCGTCTGAGCGGTGCTTAGCGGATCACTTCATCCAGTCGAGCGTCGTGCACAGGAATCTCCGCGCGCTCCCACCAGGTTCGCTCCACCATCCGGAGCGCGCCTTCAGGATCGTCCGCCACCTGCACCAGACCGCGGTTCTCCGGCACGATGAATCCTTCGCGCACGGCATGGTCCACGAAGTGCAGCAGACCGTCCCAGAAGCCGCCGACGTTCACCAGCACACAGGGCTTTGCATGGATGCGCAACTGCGCCCAGGTCACAATTTCGATGAACTCATCCATGGTGCCGTAGCCGCCAGGAAGTGCCAGGAACGCATCTGCGCGCGACGATAACATCGCCTTGCGCTCGTGCATCGTCCGGACGATGTGCAGTTCTGTGAGCCCCTTGTGATCGATCTCCCGTTCACGAATCACATCCGGGATGACGCCGACCACCTCGCCTCCGAAGGCCAGTGCCGCGTCCGCTACGGCCCCCATGGCGCCGACGGTTGCGCCGCCATAGAGCAAGCCATATCCACGTTCGGCGATCCGGCGTCCCAGGTCCATTGCTGCCTGCAAATAGGCCGGAGATGCTCCCGCAGCCGACGCGCAGAACACGCAAATCCACTTCTTTTCCGCATCCATTGCCCTCAGTTTACGCGGGGGAAAACGCCCAGGCTACGTTACCGGGCGACGACGTCATCGGCAATGCGGTCGTACTCGGCCTGGGAGATGACTCGTTTCCGGACAAGATCCCGGGGGCTGTGATACGGCCGGTTTTCCTCGATCCGGCGCGCCGTGTGTGCGCCTACTCCGGGCAGCGATTCGAGGTCGGCCCGGCTGGCGGAATTAAGATCGACGGCGTGCTGGCCATTTTTGTCATGCAGCCCTGCACGGACGCCTTTCGCGACATCCTTCGCTGTGCGCGATGCCTGCGCGGCAGCGACTTTGGCCTGCGCGGCGGCTTTCTGGGCCTCTACTTTAGCGCGTTCCGTGGCTTCCTGCGCCTGCCGCTGGATTTGCTGGTCCGATTCATGGGCGCACGACGCCATCCACAGCAGGGCGGCACACAACGCCAGGCAGGCTAACAGCCGGATGGTTAGATTCCCGTAGACGGAGCGCCGCATCGGTTCCTCTTCCTCTCGCCTATGCATGGAATCACATGATTTGCCGGGAGTTGCCAAGTAGTAACGGGCCAGGTAAATTTTTCGCCTTTGCAACCATCCCCCGAGAGGGCTAATATCCTTTTCCGAACGGCCCCTCCTGCCCCCCGAGCCCGGAGGCACGGGTTTTCCGGACCCGCTCGGCACCAGGAGCCGGCTCAACCGAACGACGGCTGGGAGGAATCCGGCCCGTCGCCTGGGTTGCAGTCGGCCGTACCCCAGGCGCTCACCGGCGCGCACCCGCCGACGATCGGGACTTCGACGTTCCGAGGCGCTTTATGAGCTCCATGATGAGCTATATGCCTGTGGTCTGGATCGTTTGGGCCGGAATCATCACTTTCCTGCTCATCCTTCTGGTCTACCGTTCCAACCTCACCCGCTATGAAGAAGATCAGATCTTCCTGGACGACTCTGGAAGTCACCAGAAGAAGGAGCAGGAAGACCTGCTCGTAAAGGTCAACAAAATTCAGCCGCTGATCCGCATTGTGGGTACCGCAACCGGGGTCCTGACTGTCGCTATCATCGGCGTTTATGTGTGGGATGCCCTGCAGCATCTGATGTAAATCCGCAGTCTGCAGCACGAGCTTGGCTCCGGTGCAGCCTTTGCGGCTGCGCCGGAGGACAATTCTCTGGTAACTTGATGGCCGAACCGGCCCCTGCGGCTGGGTCGCGTACGGTTGTATTCTTCCTGTCGTGGCCCTGACCCTCGGTTCGTCCTCACTTCGTCAATCCCGGCATTGCGGCGAGTTTCCCTCGGTGAAAACGTGGCGATGCTGCCCTGCGTGCATTCTTGCGCTCATTGTTGGCCTGGTTACCTTGGCTTCCGCGCAGACTTCTTCGGCTCCCAAAACGGCCTACGACAGTGTTGATCCTGTCATTGGAACCGCGGGAGACGGCAACACATTTCCCGGCGCGTCGCTCCCGTTCGGCATGATCCAGTGGAGCCCCGACACCAACACCAGGGCCTGGTACAACTACGGCGCAAAACGGATTTACGGCTTTTCGCTGACGCATATCTCCGGAGCAGGCTGCCCGCTCTATGGAGACATGCCCGTCCTGCCGTGGACCGGCGAGCTAACCGTCAGCCCGCACCAGAACCGCGACCTATATACGGAGGCCTTCGATCATTCCCAGGAAACCGCGCAGCCGGGTTATTACGCTCTGACCATCGCTAACGGTATCCGCGTTGAGATTACGGTGGCGGACCGCGCCGGCATCGCTCGGTTCAGATTTCCGGCCGGCACTCCCGCACGCCTGCTGCTCAATCCCGGGGGCAGCGCGAACTCCGACGTGATCGACAAAAAGCCGGACGATGCCGCCCGGGCGCAGGACGGCTACACCATCCGGATTACCGGAGACCATGCCGTCTCCGGCGAAGCACGCGCCGGGGCTTTTTGCGGTTCTCCCACGCGTTACACGCTCTATTTCGCCGCAGCGTTCCAGCAGCCGATTGTCCGAAGCACGATGTGGCACGACGACACCATTGATGCCACCGCTCAGCAGGAGAACGCCCGTCATGCCGGCGCCCTACTCGACTTCGGCGATCAGCGCGAAGTCACGATGAAGGTCGGCCTTTCATTCGTGAGTGCCGATAACGCGCGCGCAAACCTGAACGCCGAAATCCCGAGCTGGGACTTCGATGCCATTCATTCGGCTGCGCAGTCCACGTGGTCGCACATCCTTGATCGCATTCAGATTCAGGGCGGCACACCCGAACAGCGCATCATCTTCTACACCGGCGTATATCACATGCTGCTCTCGCCCAACCTGTTCAGCGATGTCAATGGTGATTACATCGGCTTTGACGATAAGGTTCATCGCGTTGCCGCGAATCCGTCCAGAGGGACACCACAACGGGCTCAGTACGCCAACTTCTCCGATTGGGATATCTACCGCGACGTCATTCAGTTTCAGTCCCTGCTCGTCCCCGAGCGCGCCAGCGACATGGCGCAATCGCTCGTGAACGACGCCGATCAGTCGGGATGGCTGCCGCGGTGGCCGTATGCCAACGACAATCCCTACGTGATGGGCGGTGATTCATCGACTATCCTTCTCGCCGATGCCTATGCCTTCGGAGCCCGTGGCTTCGATGCTCACTCGGCCTTACGGCATATGGTCAAAGGCGCAACGCAAACCGGGAACGGCATGCACGGACAGGCAGAGCGTCTCTATCTGGCGGATGTGCTCAACCTTGGTTACGTGCCCATCGATCACGACACGCTCGCCGCCTCGCGCACTCTTGAGTTTGCCAGCGACGACTTCGCGCTCGCGGAGATGGCCGGGGAGCTTGGCGACAGTCGCATTCACAATGAATTCATTCAGCGGGCAGGGAACTGGGAGAAGCTGCTTGATCCCGAGACACACTGGATCCGTCCGCGCAAGAGTGACGGCACCTGGATGCAGCCCTTCGATGCCGACCGAGCGCTGCCCAAGCGTCCCGACGCCCCCGTCAGCACCGATCAGTACGGCTTTGAGGAGGGGAACACCTGGCAGTACTCCTTCATGATCCCCTTCGATTACGCCCGGCTCATCGCCGCGATGGGGGGCGACAGCGTCGTTGTGCCGCGCCTCGACCGATTTTTCTCGAAGCTCATTTGCTGGGGCGAACCGTGCTTCAACATGGCGAACGAGCCAGACTTCGTCGTGCCTTACCTCTACGAGTACACGAACGTGCCCTGGAAGACCGACGAGGTCATCACCCGGATCGAGCAGCAAACATTCTTTGCCAAACCCGATGGCATTCCGGGGAACGATGACCTCGGCGCCACCTCCGGGGTTTTCGTCTGGAATGCGCTCGGTCTCTACCCGGGCGTCCCCGGTATCGGGGGATTCTTCCTCGGAACGCCTATGTTCCCGCAGGCGACAATTCATTTCGGTGATGGCCGCGACCTGAATGTTCGCCGCGACGGTTCCGGCATCTATGTCACCGCCGTGTCCCGTGATGGGGAGCCCTACGATAGCTACTGGCTGCCGCTCAACAATGTGCCTTCGAGGACCACGACAACCCTGCACTTCAGTCTGCAGCCAACCGCACCCACATCAGCTCCGCTGAAGCCGCCGCCCGCCTTCGTTCCCGAACATTGAAGAGTATGCGGCAGCTCGCTCGAGCCAACGGAGTACCAGCTTCTTACTTCCAGTCACCGCTGACTTCTGAGTCCTGATCTATGTGTGGCCGCTACTATCGCCGATCCGACAAACAGCGCATCGCGGAAGCATTCCGTTCCGGGGTGCCGCCGAGCTTTGAGATTCTGCCCTCATACAACGTGGCGCCTCAGACCTTCCAGCCCATCGTTCGTCTCAGCCGCGACACGCATGAGCGCGAACTCGTACAGCTCCGCTGGGGATTCATCCCGTACTGGGCCAAAGACGCAAAAATCGGCTACAGCACGATCAACGCTAAATCCGAAACGGTAAGTGCCAGCACCGTATTTCGCGAAGCGTTGAGCTATCGGCGGTGTCTCGTTCCGGCTGATGGCTTCTACGAATGGCAGAAGCTCGACGTGAAGAATCGGCAACCGTGGGCCATTGGCCTTCGCGACGGCTCGATCTTCGCCTTTGCTGGTCTGTGGGAGCGCTGGAAGGACAGAGCCAGCGGCCAGCCGCTCGAGACCTATACCATTCTCACCACCGAAGCCAACGAACTTACCGCCCCTATTCACAACCGAATGCCGGTGATCCTGACGCCGCACGACTACGAGCGCTGGCTTGCTCCCGCGAATCCTGCACGTCTTCCTGTCGATCTCCTCCGCCCGCTGTCGGCGGAGGAAATGACAGCCTGGAAGGTCGGCTCCGAAGTGGGAAACGTCCGCAATGACGATCCCGCGCTGTGTAATCCGATCTGATTGCCCGGGAAACACAGCAAGCGTATGTAGCAGAGAATACTCGGACGCGTCAGGATACGGAGGTCACCTTCGGCCGCGGGAAAGCCTGCACTTCGCGCGATCCGTCTGATGTAATAAGACGATGGCGGGGAGAATTGCTGTTGCGAAACAGGCGTTCGCGCTGTTCTGTGGCCTCGGCACCATCGCCATGTGTTTCGGACAGCAGCCTTTCCCTGGTGAGCCCGCGCAGACGCAAGCGCCGCCATCCGTCACGCAGCAAAATCGGTCATCACAGGCGCCCCAGGATTTCCCGCCCGATCCGAACCTGGAGATGCCCACGTTTCACGTCAGCACAAGCGTGGTGATCGTTCCAACGCTGGTCGAAAAGAAGAACGGTGACGTGGTCTATGGCCTGAAGCCATCAGATTTTCAGGTGCTGGACAACGGCGTCCCGCAGAAGATTCATGTCGACGATGATCTCGACACCCAACCCGTTTCCCTGGTCGTATGTGTGGAGCGCGGACGCGATGCGCCGCTCGAGTTCAACAAGATCGGCAAGCTGGGGCCGCTATTAGAGGAATTCATTGGGAACGGCCGCGGCGACGTGGCGCTGGTCGCGTTCGACTCGCGGCCCGTCTGGGTGGAGCCGTTCACCGACAACGTGGACTCCATCACCAAGGATCTGCGGCAGATGCCGGCCGGCGATGGAGGGGCCGCAATTTTGGACGCGGTCGGCTACTCGGTGAACCTGCTGGAGCAGCAGCCGCCGGATCATCGCCGCGTGCTGCTTTTGATCAGCGAATCGCGCGACCATGGGAGCCATCGCTTCTCTGTTCCTCAACTGGTCGAGCGCATCGGAACCAGCAACACGCTGGTGCAGAGCCTGGTCTTCTCGCCATCGAAGTCGGAGATCATCGACTGGGCTCGCGGCAATAGTGCCGGCGCCGGAACGGAACTGAACCTCCTGGCCCCGTTGATGATGACCGTCAACGCCATGCGGCGCAACACGCCCAGGACCCTCGCAGCCCTGAGCGGCGGCGAATACGCTCCGTTCACACGCGACAAGGGATTCCAGAGCCGCGTACTGGCGGCGGCGAGCCATGCACGCAATCGCTACATCCTCAGCTTTCACCCGACGGATCTTACGCCCGGGCTGCACGCAGTTCAGGTCAAGCTGACGCAGGACTATGGAGCGCAGGTAGTCGCGCGGAACAGCTACTGGGCTATCCACCGCGACGATACTGACGCGCATTGACGCTCGATGCTTCGTCTGAACCCGGCGCATCCAAAAGCAGGGAACAGTATGGGTGAGCATGTAAAGCTGCGAGCGTCCGACGGCCATGAACTGGACGCGTATGTTGCGCGCCCTACGGGCGCTCCCTCTGCGGCCCTGGTCGTGATCCAGGAGGCCTTCGGTGTGAACAGGCACATCCGGTCCGTGGCGGATGGATTTGCGCAGGACGGATTCCTGGCGATCGCTCCAGCGCTGTACGACCGGCAGGCGCGCGGCGTCGAATTCGGCTACACGGGCGAGGAGGCGCAGAAGGGGCTGGCGCTGGCACGCAGCGGCAATCCCGACGATTGGGTGAAAGACGTCGCTGCTGCAATGGAATACGCACGACGAGAGACAGGAAAGAAAATCGGCGTGATTGGCTACTGCCTCGGCGGGTCGGTAGCCTGGCTGGCAGCGACCCGCCTGCATCCCGATGCCGCGATCGGGTACTACGGTGGCCGGATCATCAACTTCGCCGGTGAGGAGCCGCAAACTCCAGTCATGCTGCACTTCGGTCTTCAGGACCAGCACATTCCGAAGCATGAGATCGACAGCAAGGTAGCGGCGGCCCATCCTGACGTGCAGATCTACTGGTACGAAGCTGGGCATGGTTTCAACACCAGTGACCGCGCCAGCTATAACGCTGAGGCGGCGAGGCTCGCGCGCGAGCGTTCCCTCAGATTCCTGCGACAGCACCTGGCGGCATGACAGACGAGACGCGTCACGGAAGAGACATACAACTGGACGCGACGGGCGGCTCTGCTGAAGCAGGTCCCGAACAGACCGGCCGCTGGGCCCGCGATTACTCGCATGCATGGCGCGCGCTGCGGCACCGCAATTTCCGGTTGTTTTTCGGCGGCCAGACGGTGTCGCTGATCGGCACATGGATGACGCGCATCGCCACCTCATGGCTGGTGTACCGGCTGACCGGGTCGTCGCTGCTGCTGGGCACGGTGAGTTTCGTGGGGCAGATTCCCACGTTTCCGCTGGCGCCGTTTGCGGGTGTCTGGGTGGACAGGCTCGATCGTCGCCAGGTGCTGATCTGGACACAGACGCTGGCCATGCTGCAGTCGCTGCTAATGGCGTGGCTGACCTTATCGAAACGCATCAACATCACGGAAATTCTCGTGCTGAGCGCATTTCAGGGGCTGGTCAACGCGTTCGATATGCCGGGTCGGCAGGCATTCATGGTGCAAATGGTCGAGGATAGGGGCGATCTGCAGAACGCGATCGCAATCAACTCCTCGATGGTGAACGCTGCGCGTCTAATCGGCCCTTCGCTTGCCGGGGTTGTGATCGCGGCAAGCAGTGAAGGCTGGTGCTTCCTGGTCGACGGCCTCAGCTACACCGCCGTCATCCTTTCACTGCTGATGATGCGGGTCCACGTCACGCAGGTGCGCAGCCGCGCGGCCTCGATGTTCGAGCAAATGCGTGAGGGCTGGTCTTACGTGGTGACGTTCGCCCCCGTCCGGACGATTCTGCTGCTCTTTGCGCTCCTCAGCCTGATGGGAATGCCGTACATGGTGCTGATGCCAGTCTTCGCTGGCGATGTGTTGCACGGGGGGCCCCATACGCTCGGCTTTCTCATGGCTGCCGCTGGAGCGGGCGCGCTGGCCTCCGCGCTGTCGCTGGTGTTGCGCCGTTCGGTGCGTGGGCTCACGCGCATGATCGCGATTGCTGCGATTGTGTTTGGCGGTGGGTTGGTGGCATTCGGATTCTCGCGCTGGCTGTGGCTGTCGCTCTTCGTACTGCTCTTCACGGGCTTCGGCATGATGCAGGGTATGACGGCGAGCAATACAGTAATCCAGACGCTGGTGCCGGAGGACAAGCGCGGCCGTGTGATGAGCTACTACATGGCGGCGTTCGTCGGAATGGCTCCGTTCGGCAGTCTGCTGGCGGGATCGATGGCGAACTGGATTGGCGCGCAGCGCACGGTGATGGTGACCGGAACGTGCTGCATCGTGGGCGGCCTCTGGTTCTGGTCCCGACTGCCGGGCGTTCGGAGAGAGATTCGGCCGATTTACGAACAACTGGGGATCATCGCACCGATTCCGGAGGAAGTGGAAGAGACCGGGCCGAATTAATTCGGGGCCAATTGTAGGCAAAAGAAATCCCCGGATGGTATCAGGATCCGGGGACTCACAGGAGGCAATCTCAGTAGACAAAGACAGAGTAGCCTGCGTGGCCGCACCTGTCGTGGAGACAAAGATGGCTTTTTGCCTCCACCTTTGGATGGGTTACTGCGTGGCGTCCTGCGCTAATTCTGCCGGGCCTTCTGCTCGGCGCCGCGGCCATTGCCGTTCTGCTGTGGCGTCAACAGCACGCGGCGGAGTGCCCGGATCAACTCAGGTCCAGTCTCTTCCAACTCCCGGACGTGCCAGGCTGCGAGAGACGTCAGCAGCTTTTCGCCGTGGGGCGTCATGCGCAGCAGGATGCGGCGATGATCGGTGGGATCGGGGCAGCGACGCAGCAGACCCTGTTCGATGGTCCGGTCGACCAGTTCGACAGCGCTGTTGTGCTTGAGCAGCATCCGCGCGGCGACGTTGGCGATCGTGGGATCCAGTTCTTCGGGCATGCCCCAGACGCACTGCAGCAGCTGATACTGCTGGGGACGCAGCCCGGCCGCGGTGGCAGCGAGGCTGGAGAAATGGAGGAATTTTCTGAGCTGGAACCGAAATTCCGCCAGGCGGCGCATCTGCGCCCGGGTGAGCGGAACGGGTTCGCTGGAAGTTGACGGCTTCTGGGAATGGCGAGTCAGGGACAGGACCCCGGAGTTCTCCGCAAAAATCATGGCAACATCGTAGCACGATATATCGTGCTACGACATTTGGGCGGAATCTTCAGGGGGTGCACCGGGATCGGCGAGGATCGCCCGGGCATCGGCTTCATCTTCGACGCTGACCTGCAATTGCAATGGCCCCAGGCCTGGTTCCATGATCCTGGCGTTCTCTCCCGACAGGAAGACGTCAATCCCGGCCGACTCCAGCCGCAGCTTCGCCATCTCGGCTTCGAGCGGTTCAGTAAAGCTGGCAATTGTCACCACGTCTGCCATAAATGATTGGTCCCTTTCGTGCGCGATGTCTACGCTGCTCTGTAACTCTACTGCGTTCGGGCGTGCGCTGCCCGGGTTGTCCTTCAATGGACGCTGAATTCTCCGTGCGGGGCTGCCTCGGGCGCGAAGGCTTAAAGCGGGGCCGCGACATTTAGAATGAGAAGTTCTAGGGAGGAATTCTGCATTGATCCCGCGTTATACACGGGCCGTGATGGGCGGCATCTGGACCGACGAGGCAAAGTACTGCGCCTGGCTCGAGGTGGAAGCAACGGCCAGCGACGTGCTCGCTGAGGACGGCATTGTGCCCAAAGAGGCCGCGCAGGCGATCCGCGCACGCGGCGCCATTGACGTCGAGCGTATCCGTCAGATTGAAGCAGAGGTGAAGCACGACGTGATCGCCTTCACAACGGCCGTCGCGGAGAAAATTGGCCCCGAGTCACGGTGGCTGCACTACGGCCTGACGTCGAATGACGTGGTGGATACCGCGCAGGCACTGCAGATCCGGGATGCCTCGGCCATTCTGCGCGACGATATCGAGCGACTGCTTGCGGTGCTGAAGACGCGGGCCTTGGAGTTTAAGAACACGCCCATCGTAGGGCGCACACACGGGATGCATGCCGAGCCGACGACCTTCGGACTCGTGCTCCTGAACTGGTACGCCGAGATGCGGCGCAACCAGGAGCGCTTTGCCGCGGCCGCCGAGCAGATGCGCGTGGGCAAACTGTCCGGCGCCGTGGGCGCCTTCGGGCACATCGGGCCACAGCAGGAAGAGCGCATCTGCTCGAAGCTGGGGCTGACGGCTGCTCCGGTGGCGACGCAGGTGATCCAGCGGGACCGGCACGCGCATTACGTTGCGACCCTGGCGGTGCTGACGGCGACACTGGACAAGATCGCCACTGAGGTTCGTCATTTGCAGCGCACCGAGGTCCGCGAGGTCGAGGAGTTCTTTTCGGCGAAGCAGAAGGGCTCGTCGGCGATGCCGCACAAGCGGAATCCGATTACAGCGGAGCAAATCTGCGGCCTGGCTCGTGTGGTGCGGTCGAACGCGCAGGCAGCCCTGGAAAACGTGGCGCTGTGGCACGAACGCGACATCTCGCACTCATCCGTGGAGCGCGTCATCCTGCCGGATTCGACCATTCTCGCGGATTATCTGCTGACAAAGACGGCGGACCTGATTGAGAAGCTGGTGGTTTATCGCGAGCGGATGCGGAAGAACCTCGAAAGCACCGGTGGGCTGATCTTCAGCGGGCAGTTGCTGCTCGACCTCGCTGAGGCGGGCATGCTGCGCGAGGATGCGTATCGCCTGGTGCAAAAACACGCGATGAATGCCTGGCAGAACGACCTCGTCTTCCGCGATCTGGTGCGACACGACAAGGAGATCACGTCGCGACTCAAGCCGGAGCAACTGGAGCGGACCTTCGATCTGAACCGCCAGCTTGGCAACGTGGACGCAATTTTCTCGCGCGTGCTGGGCGGCGGCGAGGGGCGCGAGTACGGGGCATGAGCAAGCCGGACGCGGGGCGCTGGAACCTGACCGTCGCAATGACCGGCGCCAGCGGCGCCGTTTTTACACGCCGCCTCCTGCA
>DASSKX010000642.1:0-2119 GCA_035689925.1 Acidobacteriaceae bacterium | reverse complement strand
TGAGGACGCCGGCATCATCCTCACGCTGGCCGGCAGCCTGATCTCCGCCGGCCAGAAGCTGGTGATCCTCGACCTGGTACGAAACAACATGGTGGACGCCATCGTCTCCACCGGCGCCAACATCGTCGATCAGGATTTCTTCGAAGCTCTCGGCTTCAAACACTACATCGCCGACGACCTCTATAAATCCGGCACGCAGGACGGCGAGCTTCGCGAGCTGATGATCGACCGCATCTACGACACCCTCATCGACGAGGAAGAGCTGCGCGCCTGCGACGAAACCACCGAGAAGGTCGCCGACTCGCTCCAGCCCCGCCCCTACAGCTCCCGCGAGTTCATCCGCGCCATGGGTGCTTACCTCGAGCGCGAGGGCAAGACCCCCGAAAAGGGTGGCGTCGACTCCATCGTCCTCGCCGCGTACCAGAAGGACGTGCCCATCTTCGTCCCCGCCTTCAGCGACTGCTCCGCCGGATTTGGCCTCGTCGCCCACCAGCACAAGCGCGGCGACAAACCCAGAGTCTCCATCGACTCTGCAAAGGACTTCTACGAGCTCACCCAGCTCAAGATCGCCAACCCCACCACCGGCCTGCTGATGATCGGCGGCGGCGTTCCCAAGAACTTCGCCCAGGACATCGTCGTTGCCGCCGACATCCTCGGCAACGAAGCGCCGATGCACAAGTACGCCATCCAGATCACCGTGGCCGACGTCCGCGACGGCGCGCTCTCCTCGAGCACCCTCAAGGAAGCCAGCTCCTGGGGCAAGGTCGACACCACGTACGAGCAGATGGTTTACAGCGAAGCCACCCTCGCCCTGCCCCTCATCGCGGGCTATGCGTGGCATAAAAAGGCCTACGCCTCCCGCTCCGAGCGCCGCTGGAGCCGCATCCTCGAGCCGGTTACCGCCTAAATCGCTTTTGGCGGCAGGAGGAGCCTCCCTCCCCTGCCGCCACCCCTGTACAAATTTCTTGCACCCTGCGCCCCCGGGGTGTACTCTCGCTGCTGCGTCCGGAATCCCCCGTCCGAGCCCTCCGGCCTCATCTCCTCACGGAAGTCTTCATATGCAGTTGTTTCTGCGTCTCATCGCACTCGTGTACGTCGCGGCGCTCACCCTCTTTTTCGCCCTTTACCGCCGGGCTGTACGCCACAGCGATACCCGCCCCATCTCCCTGCTCACCCGCAGGAACAATGTCATCCCCTTCCGGCCCCGGCGCTCCCGTCGCGAAGAGCCTGCCACGCGCGATGTCGAATCCGTCAATAATGTCCGGTAGCCCGTCCTCGCACCGGCGTTTGCCCCATTTTCGGTTTTCGCTTCAGCACGCGCTCGCTATCCCCTATACTTTTTCGCAAACACCCCATGCAGCGGCTGTTGCTTAGTCGATTGGGCGCGGGTCTCGTCGGAATCGCTGTTTGAGCCGGTTTACGCAATCCCGGAACGTCACGCGGGCCTATGTCCTCGCCCTGTGCTGCGCCCTTGCCGGCGCTATCGTGCTGGCGCAGTTCGGCAGCGACACGCCGGAAGCCGATCCCTGGCTCTTCTGGTTTGTTTCCTTCTGGGCCGTCGCTCTCAGCCTGCTGATCGTCGCCGCCGTCTCCAGCTACCGTGTCGCTCTCCGTCAGAGCCGCGCCGAACAGCAACTCCAGCGCGTCGCCAGCCTCCACCGCAGCATCCTCGACTCCGCCGGCCCCGTCATGATCGCCTGCGATCTCACCGGCCGCATCAACCTCTTCAATCCCGCGGCTGAACGCATGCTCGGCTATCGCGCCAACGAAGTCCTCGGCAAGCTCAGCATCCCTGACCTCTTCCCCGAGGCGGAAATGATCCGCGTCGGCGAGCAGCTCTCGGCCTCCATGCCTCCCTCAAAGACCGACCCCGAGATCCCCTTCGACACCGCCGAGCCGCTCCTGCCCTATATCCGCTACGTGGCCAGCTTCCCCGCGAGCCGCGTGCGCGGATTCGAAATGCGCTACCGTCGCCGCGACGGCAGCACCTTCCCCGCCATGGTCTACCTCTCCGCCGTGCGCTCCTCCGGCGGATTCATGGAAGGCCTGGTCTCCGTCGCCGTTGACCTTAGCGCCACCCGCCGCGCCGAGTACGCCCTGCGCGAAAGCGAAGAGCGCT
>DASSKX010000641.1:0-2906 GCA_035689925.1 Acidobacteriaceae bacterium | reverse complement strand
ATGTTCGCGCGGAACGGAAGTTCGGTGGGCAGCAGGCGATGACCGCGTCCGTGACGTGCAAGGAACGCCACCTTGCGTCCCTCGAGTTCGCCAAGCACAAAGGCGTCGCTCGGATCGCCGAAAGGAGTACTGACGCGCTCTTCGTGAATCTTGGTGAGGCCGGGCATGGAGTAGAGCCCGCTGCCCCCGATGATGCCGATTTCAGCCTGTTGCAAAGCGACTCCGTAAGAGCAACTGCAATTTGTGATGAGTAAGGGTCAGTATAAATGGGAGGAAGCGGCTTGCAGATGGCGAACACAGCCGACACGCAGCGCACGCCGCATGTCGCCGCCGACCCCGGAACAGTCAATCGGTATCAGCGATCAGTGCCGCGGCAATGCGGCTTTCATCATCCCGCAGCCGGCCATGAACCGAACCATGCTGCCGGCCAGGTCCCCGGAGGGCCTCAGCGAATGCATGCTGGCGACGGAATTGCCACTGCTCTCCTGCTGCGCGCCGAGCATCAGCAGTTGCAGCTTGCGCGCGGTCGGCAGGTCAAAGCTTTCGCTCACGAACACATCTTTCCCGCTGGTCACCATCAGCACCGGCCCTTCGTTCGTCTGATAGACCTGCTCGTCCGGGCTGGTCTCGGCGCCGTTGTCGCGCGTCATGTGCGAATATTTCTTTCCCAGCTCGTCGGTGTACATCTTCACGAAGTCCGCCGCTGCATCGGGCGACTTCCATTGCGAGAGATACAGCAGGGCTACCGACGCCGTCGAACTCTTATCCGGCGCGTCCTTCTTTTGCGCCGCGTAGTAGAGGCCGCCATCCCATGCGGGCGTCAACTCAGCCGTGAGTTGCTGACCGCCGAAGAGCTCCGCGAGAATGCGCACGTCCAGTTCGCCCATCACGCCGATGTCGTAGGGCGTGTACGCAGCGTCGATCACCGGGTGAATGTCCGGCATATGGAGCAGCGGCACCTTGACCTGCCGCTCCCACGCACGGGGATTCATGATCTCGTAGCTGGTCGCCGGCGGACGGTCCAGGACGCCGGCAAAAGCCGCCGCGGGATCCTTGGAATCGGCCATCACCGTACCCTCAAATTTCAGCCCGTCTTTGTAGGGGAACAGCAGCGACTCCTGCAGCAGCAGGGGGGCGCGGCTAAGAACCGGCGAGTCCCCGCTGTCGGCCAGATTGTTCACGAGGCCGGTAATCAGCTCGGGAGCCGTGCGCAGGCTGATGTGCTTCGGCGCAAGGCTGTAGTCCACAAAGACCGCCATGGCCTGGCCTTCCAGAACGGCCTCGCGGGCGGTGTCCTCCTCGTCGGTGGAAACGTGCTTCAGGTCCTCGGTGTAGTTGTGCGAAATATCATCGCTCGTCTCGTTCTCCCACTTGTCCAGATTGACGCGCTGGTCCTGCAGAGCGTGCGTCAGTTCGTGCGCGAGCACCGGCTTCTGCGAATCGGGGTCGATCCAGTCCAGCAAGTTCACCGTCTTTGTCTTGCTGTCGTAATAGGCGGCGATCTGCTCGTCGAGCAGTTGGACCATGAACGAGCGCAGCTGGAAATCGGGATCGATGAGGCCGAATTTCTTCAGCACGATCTCCGAGCGCTCCATGCGCTTCGCATCCTTATCGTCCTTCATCTTCGTCACGAGGTACTTTTCCACCTCAGGCCGCGTCGTGAGCTTCGATTTCACCTCGTGCTTGATGGCCAGCTTGGTGTCGTCGGAGGAAAACTGAAGGATCTGATTGACCGAGGCGAACAATTCTTTGGCCTGTGCCGGCGTGATATGCGTCTCAGCCTTAGGCTTGGCCTGCTCCCCCGTTACGCCCGGCGGCGGAGGAGTTTGCGGGGGTGGCGGCGGTGTGGTCTGGCCGGTGGCCGAGAGAACCAGCACGAGCGGCAGAAATGCCAGAGGGGCCAATCGTTTACAGAACATTTCGTATCCTTTGATTCCTTGCCCGATCCGTCTCATTGTGCAACCGGGGCGAAGGTCCGTGGAGCGAGACTATAATTTTTCTGAGGGCTTTGCATGAGCCAGACGTACCAGATTGCTGATGCCGCTGTCTCTGAAACGCCTTTGGCAGCCCGTCTTTCTGCCGAGAACCCTGCTCTCGAACTGAAGATGCACCGGGGCACGCAGACGCCGCTCCGGTTCGCCGGAAAATCGTCTGAACTGAACGCTTTGCTGCATACGGCCGGGATATTTGATCTTGGCTTCCGCATCGTTGTCCGGGCCACTGGCAAGGACCGTGTCCGCTGGCTGAATGGCATGATTACCCAGACAGTAAAAGGCATGGGTCCGGGCGAGACCGGCTACACGCTGGTGCTGAACCCGCAGGGCCGCATCCAGGGCGACGCGGACTTGTCCGTTCACGACGAGTTTTTGCAGCTGGAAACCGATCGTTCGCAGGCCGAACGCCTCCTGAGCCATTTGCGCCGCTACATCATCATGGACGACGTGAAGCTCGACCCGTTAGACGGAGCAATGACAGCATTCGGCATCGCAGGCCCCCAGGCGGCGAGCCTGCTGGCGAAGCTGGGCGGCCCAATTCCGGAAGCCGGCAAGTTCCAAACCGGCACACTCGCAGGCGCCGACGTGACGATTCTGGCGGGCTATGGACCGGTCGTGCCGCGGTACGAGATTCACGTCGGTGTCGACAATGTGTTGACGCTATGGAATGCCCTGCTGGACGCAGGAGCGACCCCGTGCGGCATCGAGGCGATGGAGGACTTCCGCATCTTCGAGGGCGTCCCCGCCTTCGACGTGGACTTCAGTGACAAGCACCTGCCGCAGGAGGCGAACCTGGACCGGGCGCTGAACTACACCAAAGGCTGCTACATCGGTCAGGAGATCGTGGAGCGGATCCGCGCCCGAGCGACCGTGCACCGCTCCCTCCGTCAATTTCAACTGGAAGGAGCTACC
>DASSKX010000640.1:0-2673 GCA_035689925.1 Acidobacteriaceae bacterium | reverse complement strand
TGGGTTGCGGAGGAGGAAGCCCCGGAGTTGGGACGTGCAATCTGGGGCCTGTCTGCACGAGCGGCAGTGGCGGCAACGGCGGCAATGGCGGGACGGGCGGCAACACCGGACCGGGCGATGCGACGAACTCCGCGCAGAGCGTCACCCTGACGGTGACCGCCGCGAGCGGTGTGGCGGTCGGTCACTATGGCGTGACGGTCACGGCCACGTCGTCGGCCACGCACCAGAGCCACACGTTGGGCGTGGTTGCGCAGGTGCAGTAGGAGGACGCTGGAGGGCTGCGCGGATTCGTGAAGCGATGTTTTTGCTTGACAGGTCCGCAACCAAGGCCCAATATGTTGGTGGCTTAACGGCTATCCTCCAGGATGTCGTAGAGGGCTGACGGTTAGCAGACCCCAGGGAGAAGGGGCGGAGGCAAGACTCATTAGCCCTCCCAGCATCGTGGATGTTTCCAGAGGCTTCGTCCCCGCGAAGCCTCTCTTGTTTTGCGCACATGGGTGATGCTGCGCCGCCGGTGCGACCGGAGTTGCGGCCGCTCATCCAACAGAGCGATGACCTCAAAAGCTCCTGCGCATCTCTTCTCGCCTCTCGAGATTGGTTCGATCACTCTGCCCAACCGTGTTGTGGTCTCGCCGATGTGCGAGTACTCGAGCGAGGACGGGTTCGCGAACGACTGGCATTTGGTCCACCTAGGCAGCCGCGCCGTGGGCGGCGCGGGGCTCATCTTCACGGAAGCAGCGGCGGTGACGCCGGAGGGGCGGATCAGCCCGCAGGATCTTGGCTTTTGGAAGGATGAGCACATCGCGCCGCTCCGGAGGATCACGGATTTTCTGCACGGACAGGGAGCGTACGCCGGCATTCAGCTGGCGCATGCGGGACGGAAGGCGAGCACGTGGCGTCCGTGGGAAGGCGAAGGCGTCGTTGGCCCGGAGCAGGGCGGATGGACGGAGGTGCTCGCGCCAAGCGCTCTGCCGTTCGCGCCCAATTATCCGCAGCCGAAGGAACTCGACCGCGCTGGGATTGCGAGGGTGTGCGCGGCCTTTCGCAATGCGGCGCAGCGAGCGGAGCGGGCCGGGTTCGACGTGATTGAGATCCACGCGGCGCACGGCTATCTGCTGCATGAATTCCTGTCGCCGCTGAGCAATGACCGTACGGATGAGTACGGCGGCAGCTTTGAGAATCGAGTGCGGGCGCTGCTCGAAATTGTGGATGCGGTGCGCGGCGTGTGGCGGCGCGAGCGGCCACTGTTTGTGCGGATCTCGGCGACGGACTGGACGGAGGGCGGGTGGGATCTGGAGCAGTCGGTGCGGCTGGCGGGCCTGCTGAAGGAGCGCGGCGTGGACCTGATCGATGTGTCGTCGGGTGGGAACGTGGCGGGGGCGCACATTCCGGTTGGGCCGGGGTATCAGACGCAGTTTGCCGAGGCGATCCGCGCGCAGACGGGCATTCTGACTGGAGCCGTGGGGATGATTACCGACCCGGCGCAGGCGGCGCACATTGTGCGAACGGGGCAGGCGGATCTGGTGTTGATCGCGCGGGAGTTTCTGCGGGATCCATACTGGCCGGTGCACGCGGCGGCAGCGCTTGGCGAGGCGGCTTCGTGGCCGGTGCAGTATCTGCGAGCAGCTCCGCGGGGGACGACGGCGCGCCGTCCGATCGGTAACAAAGGTTGATTCTTGTTGCTTTGGGAGACGAAAGCTGGCCTATACTGCGGGCAGAAGCCGTAACCGATGCCCAAGGCCGCACCATCCAAACGCGGAAATGCGTCTCGCCACCCGAAGGAGATCGTCATTCCGGACAAGCTGTACTTCCGGATCGGGGACGTGGCGAAGCTATGCGGCGTGGAGGCGTACGTCCTGCGCTTCTGGGAGAGCGAGTTTCCGCAGCTGCGGCCCAACAAGAGCGGGACGGGGCAGCGTCTCTACCGCAAGCGCGACGTGGAGATGGTGCTGAAGGTTCGGCGGCTGCTCCACGATGAGGGCTACACGATTGCCGGAGCGCGGCAGGTGCTGGCTCAGGAGTCGGTCGGGAAGAAAGCGAGCCCACAGCTGAAGCTGATCGAGAACGGCTCCAATGGGTCGGGAGAGCGCTCGGCGGCTCTGCAGGCGAAGCTGCAGAAGGTCCGCAGCGAGCTGCGGGAGCTGCTGGGGATTCTCTCGTCGACTCCGGGGCGAAGCGAGGCGAAGGCACGGACGGCGAAGCCTGCGGTCGTTCCTTCCGGGCCGAATCTATTTGAGTAACTCCTTCCGGTTCGCAGAAACCAGGGACATTGACTGGCGGTAGAAGTTCACCGCGACGACGAGAAGGATGAGCTGCACGGCGATGGCGGCGAAGCCGATCCAGCGATGGCCGTGCGTCATGGTGACAGCCGGGATGCCGCCGAGAGCAGCACAGACAGCAGCAAGAATGACGGCCTTGCGGCGGAGGGCTTCGGCTTTCAGATAGCGTTCGCGGGCCATGGTTAGCGGCCCCGCATGCCGCCGAGCATGCCCATGGCGCGGCGCTGCATCGCACCGCCTCCCTTGCCGATTCCTTTGAACATCTTCCGCATCTGCGCGTACTGGCGGAGGAGCTGATTTACTTCCTGGACCGTCGTGCCGGAGCCCGCAGCGATGCGCTTGCGGCGGCTGCCGGAGATGATCTCGTGATGGGTGCGCTCCTGCGCGGTCATGG
>DASSKX010000639.1:0-4266 GCA_035689925.1 Acidobacteriaceae bacterium | reverse complement strand
GGCAACACCCCGGTGATGTGGTCATCGCGTTCCGCATACAGGTAATGCGTATTGTGCCCGAACGCGCGCTCGATCACGTTCTTCCAGGCCGCCAGATGGAAGAAGGTGCCATCCGGCGCTGCGGCGACAAACGCATCCCAGCGGTCGAAACCGGCAGGATCGAGCGACTTCACCTGCATACGTCAATTCCGGTCCGCGTCATGATATGCGGTCGCTCCGGTCAGGCGGGAACGCCGGCCGGCGCCTGAAATACGGCGGCGGTCTGCGCGAAAGGAAATACTTCGTCCATGCGGCCCCAGCGAAAATCATCCAGAAGGCGGCCGATGCGGGCCTCCATGCGCGAGAGGTTCAGATAGTGACGCACGCGCGTCTTCGCGCCCACTCGCGCCACCCGCGGCTGCTCCGGGTCGATTTCCCATGGATGAAAATAGAATATCGTGGGCTGGCCATCCGCCCGATTGACGCGCCGGATCGCCCAGCGCGACACCGCGTACGGGTACAGCCGGAAGAAGCCGCCTCCGCCACACGGGAATTTTTTGCCGCCCAGCACACAGGTGGTAACCGGAAGTTCAAGAATTCCACCCGGCTTGCAACGAAAAGCGAACCGCGGCGCTTCGGGCATGCCGTACAGATCATGGCGAATCGGATAAATGCTCGAACTGTAACGATAGCCGCTTTCCGCGAGCACATCCAGAGCCCATAGATTGTCACGGCCGATGGAATAGCTGGCAGCACGGTAGCCGTTCACGGGCGTGCCGGAAACATCCTCCAGCAGCGCCTTGGCGCGGCTCACGTCGGCGCGGAACTGCGCCGGCTCCTGCTGAGTGACGCGCACGTGCGCCATGCCGTGACTGGCGATTTCATGGCCGGCGTCGGCCACCCGCCGGACGAGCTGTGGATAACGCTCTGCCACCCAGCCCAGGGTAAAGAACGTGGCACGCACACCGCGCGACTCGAACAGCGCGAGAATACGTTCCATGTTGCGCTCGACCCGGCACGGCCATTCAGACCAGCGCGTGCGCGCGATATGCGGCTCGAACGCGGATACCTGGAAGTAATCCTCCACGTCCACCGTCATGGCGTTGACCGGTGCGTCCGCGGCCCGAGAACGCTCAGCTTTCATGGTCGCCTTCTCTCGGCCGCCTGGCACCGGAACCGGTGCGCGACGCGGCGCGGACCGACCGGCCCGCGGGACGGTACGAGTAACTGCCCTGATCATAGTCGAGGCTGTCGATCTCCCGGAATACGGTATCGCCCAGGGCGCTGTCCAGCGCGGCTTCCAACGCCGCGATGCGCGGCTCGATTTCGCCACCGCCTTCTGAATCGGAGAGTGCTACGACCTCTGGCAACGCTCGCAGCCGACTGGCGGCGGAGTGACGCAGCAGCAGCCTGAACCCTGCCTCCAAAGCTGACAGCCGTTCTTCGAGGTCGCCGCGCTCGGTGCCGCCCAGAGTGGTCTCGGCGCTCGCTTCAGGGACCTCATCCACCGGGCACGCCTCCATGCGCAGTTCATCGATCACCGCTTCCACGTTTGCGGCGTCCAGGCGATGCAGCTCTTCCAGATAACCGAACAGCAGCACACGGTCCATCAGCAGATTGATGCGCCGCGGGATACCGCCCGACCAGCGGTGGACCTTGTCGTAGACTTCCGGCACCAGGTCCGGGTCCCCGCTCCAGTCGGCCGAGGTCAGCCGGTGGCGGACGTAGGCCTCGGTTTCGTCGCGATCCAGCGGGTCCAGATGGTGCGAGGCGATCACGCGCTGGCGCAGTTGCGCCATGCGGCGCTCGCCCAGCGTATAGCGCAGCTCGGTCTGGCCGACCAGAAATATCTGCATGAGCGCGCGCCCGTTGATCTCGAAATTCGAGAGTATGCGCAGCTCCTCCAGCGCCTCCGCGGAGAAGGTCTGGGCTTCGTCCACCACCAACAGGGCGCCCTCGCGGTATTCAGGGTCGCGCAGCAGGGTGGACTCCAGGTCGCGCAGCAGCGAAACCTTGCTCAGGCCTTCGTAGGGACGTCCGAAGGCCGCCGCCACCATCGGCAGCACACCGTCGGCGGTGAGATTGGCCGCGGCCAGCCGCGCGGTGGCCATTTTCTTGAGCGCCAGCTCGGCAAACAGGGTCTGTATCAGCAGGGTCTTGCCGATGCCGATGTCACCGGTGATGACCACGAAACCCTCGCGCTGCTCCAGCCCGTAGAGCAGGTACGACAGCGCCCGCTTGTGCCCTTGGCTGGGGAACAGGAAGCGACGGTCCGGAGTAAGCGAGAACGGCCGCCGCGCCAGCCTGTAGAATGCCTCATACATACAGTGGAATGCACTCTCTCAAAAGATTTTCGTGAACTCGAGAATGACCGCGTTCTCCGTGTACTCCGACTCGGCACGAGTGGAATTGCGCCACTGGTGGCGAAGCGTGACGGCAGCCTGCGCCGTCGGGCTGATCAGGTGCGCGAGGCTGATCTGCTGCCGCGACAGGTAATCGGTCTGGTCACTCTGGAAATCGATCTTTTCCCAGCTCCATCGCGGGATCAGTGCGGTACGTGGCAACCATTGCCAGCGCCAGTACACGGTAAAGCCGCGCACGCGCTCGTCATTGTCGGATACCTGGAACTCGCGCCGCTCCAAAAATGTGTCGAGACTGATCGTCGACCGGCCTGTCTGATAAGTGGCGTTACCGGCAAAGCGCTTGCGCACAAACACCTCGTCGTTTGTGAGCGGGGTCAGCGTCTCATCGGAAGGCTCGAAGATCAGGCCTGGCGGCTGGTTCGGCAACAGGACGGCATTGGGATTATCGATCCCCAGACGACTGACTACCTGCGGCTCCTCAGTATACGACAGCGACGTGGTCAGGCGCGCCGCCTGGTGCCGTAGCTGCGCAAAATAGCTGGGTCCGAAGAAGCGGTGCCCGTAACGGGCCTCCAGCGAGGTGCGCTCGCCGGCCCACAGAAAGCCGGCGTTCCAGAACTCGCTGCCCCAGCGATCGGTGCTGCCGTCCGGACGGTAGTCGTCTTCGACTCCGCCTTCGGCCAGCAATCGTATATGCGGAAACACCTGGTAGCCCAGATCCAGCGAAGCGGTATCGAAGTAAGTGGTGCGGTCGCGATCCTCGCGGTCCACCTGTTCACTACGTACGTACGCATTCCACGACCAGAGGGTGTTGGTGGGCGGATTGACCAGGTCGAAGCTGAAGGTGTTGGAATGGGAATCCGGCACTCTGCCGGTGTCGTACATCACGCTTCCATAGCGGTAGCGGAGGGTTGACAGACCCAGCGCGCCAAGGCTCTGGCGCCAGTACGGGCTCAGGTTCAGCGACCAGGTATTGGTGCGGTTTCCGGTTGCGAGCGTGTTATCCGTGGAAAATGTCTGTGTGGGATCGATCGTCTGCTGTCCATAGAAAGTACTGGCGTCGAAGAACAGGTGATTGCGGAATAATTCGGCGGTACCTGAACCCTGTGCATTGTTGTAGATGTGATTGAGGCTCTGATGCTTGGCGTAATAAAGGCCTTGCAACTCGTAGTGTAGCTGACCGCGCCAGCGCGGCCCGCTGTCACAGACGGTAAAGCCGGGGATCACCTGGGTGATGAAGTCATTCTTCTCCTCCCCCTTCGGCGCCAGCGTCACGTTATCCGAATAGACCTCGCGCACGGTCAGCATGGGCGCGAACAGCGAGTCGCGTCCTTGCTGGTTTTGCATGTATATTCCTTCCAATCCGCTATCGCCACCGCGGCCGCCGGGCAGTTGCAGGGAGCAACCGCCTAAAGTCTGCCCGAAGAAAGGTGTATACGCTTGCGGCGGTGGGAGAGACCTTGTTCCGAAGTAGTTCCGTGTCTGCGGCGAGGCCGAGTGGGATGGTGGTGGCGGCGGCGGAGCCGATTCAAAGTAGTACCCTGCCTGCGACGACGGCGATTCGATAGGCAGCGGTTTCTGGGCGGGAGCAGACTCGTTCGAGGCTCCAAGAGCAATGCCAGGCGCACTCGCGACCATCAGTGTGGTAATGGTGACGACGGCGCCAAAATACGGAAACGGGTACTCCTTTCGCGGGCTACTTCTCCTGCCCATAATACCCATAGTAGCTCCCATAGTAGTCGCCATGTGATCGTCGGCTCTGATTCAGCACCAGATTGATGGCCTTGGACGGATCGAGCATGTCGATCGCCGCCTGCACCTGCTGCTGCAGCGTGGTGCCGGCCTTCACCACCATTACGATCTGCCCCATTGGCCCGGACAAGGCCTGCGATTCCGGCGCGGACAAGAGCGGCGGTGAGTCGAA
>DASSKX010000638.1:0-2780 GCA_035689925.1 Acidobacteriaceae bacterium | reverse complement strand
GAAGAGAAGCGACAGGATCTCCTCGACGGCGTGGCCACGTTGCCTGCGGCCCTGCGTCAGGAAGCTGAGGAGGCGATTCGCCGGCTCGCTCCAACCGAGCTGACGCTGGCCAGTGGCGCACCGCATGATGCTCATGAGGAGATCGACTCGGCGCATTTCGTTCTGGGGCTTGATCCAGCAACGGGCGCGATTCGGAGCCTTCGCAATAAGGCATCCGGCCACCAATGGGCGTCGGCGGATCATCTGCTGGCTCTGTTCTCGTACCAGACGCTTTCGCTGGAGGATTACACGAGCTTCTTCGATCGCTACATCATCAGTCACGCCGACTGGGTGGCGAAGGATTTTGGCAAGCCCAACGTCGAGCGACACGGGGCGGTGAGCCGCACGTGGCATCCGGCGCTGTCGGGAGTTTCGGTCGCGAAGGATGCGGATGGGACAAGGATTGTCGCGAAGTTAGAGATTCAGGATGCGGCGGCGCAGGCATCCGGGATCACCGCACATCCGGCAAGGATGTATTTGGAGCTTCTCCTGCCGGATGCTGAGCCGGCAGTCCATCTGAGTTTTTCCTGGTTTGGCAAGCCGGCGACGCGTATGCCCGAGGCGCTGTGGCTGACGTTCAATCCGGTTGTCGGTGCGTCCGATGGCTGGAGGTTCGACAAGTGCGGGGAAAGCATATCGCCCTTTGATGTCGTTCCTGGTGGCGCCCGGCACATGCATGCCGTGTCCCCCGGTTTCCGCCACAGCGAGGCGGGGAATAATTTCGCAGTGGAGACGATTGACGCTCCCCTGATCGCGCTGGGCGAGCGGTCGCCGCTGAACTTCTCGCGCAGCCAGCCGGAGCTCTCCGGAGGCGTTCACAGCTGTCTCTTCAATAATGCGTGGGGAACGAACTACATCATGTGGTACGGCGAGAACATGCGGTTCCGATATGTACTTCGAGGCTAAATAGACCGTCGCTTCTAGAGGAGCTGCTCGAGGAAATCGTTTCTAAACTTCGATTCCGGATCATATTGCTTCATCAGCGCGCGAAACTCGCCCAACCGAGGATAGGCAGCGTGCAGGTGTTCGGGCGCGGTGGTGAAGAGCTTTCCCCAGTGTGGGCGGGGGGTGAAAGGCTGCAGCCTCGATTCGATTTGAGGCAGGAGTGCGCGGACCGCGGGCCACTCCGGCTTCCAGGTGAAGTGAATCGCAAGTGACCGCTGCTGGTAAGCCATGCTCATCCAGAGGTCGTCCGCTTCGATCGTGCGCAGTTCGGTGACGAACAAGTGCGGCGTGATCTGGTCGCGCAGGGATTCGATCGCGCGAATGGCCTCGTATCCCCGATCCAGCGGCACGAAGTACTCCGACTGCAGTTCCTCTCCGCTGGACGGGGTGAACTCAATCCGGAAGTGAGGCAGGCGTTCGAACCATACACCTGGCTTGTCCCCCTGTTCCGTGCAGGCCTCGACAGGGTGGAATCGAAGAGGATGCACCGGGACTGCTGCGGGTTTGGCTCCAAAAAATGTGTCTTGCGGGAGGGGCGAGCAGGTTGGATCAACGCGGCGCTTGATCCAAACCTGGGTGGCACGGCTGTTCTGCCATTCTGTGAACAGGCTGACGCTGTATCCCGCGGAGAAGATGTCCTCCAGATTCGTCTCGAGTTGAGCAAACGGCAAATCGAAATAGACACGCTGCGCCACGTCGTAGGCGGGCTCGAGAGCCAGAGTGACGCTTGTTACGATTCCCAGAGCACCCAGATGAACCACAGCTCCCTCAAACAGGCCGGGGTTATCTCTGCGGGAAAGATGGACGACCTCGCCGGTGCCGGCCACAAATTCCATAGCAACAACCGCAGTAGCAAGGTTGCCGTTCAGCGTTCCGGAGCCGTGTGTAGCGGTGGCAACGGCTCCAACGACGGAAATGTGGGGCAGGGATGCCAGGTTGTGCAAGGCATAACCGGAACGGGCGAGCACGGGCGCGAGGTCGCCATAGCGAACGGCTGCGCCGATCCTGACGGTTGCAGACGCGGCATCGATTTCGATCGTGTTCAGAGCAGGGAGCGAGATCTGCGGTCCTGAAGTGTCTGCTGCCCCGTTGAAGCTGTGGCGCGAGCCGACCGCTTTGAGCTTCGTGTTGCGGCGGATTAGGTCCTGGATTTCTTCCATGGAGCGCGGTTCGATGCGCCTGGGGCTCGAATATTTGTAGTTGCCCGCCCAATTTGTCTGCATGATGGAATCGCAAGGCGATCAGAGATTTCCAGTCTCGCTCCGGGGACCGCGGAGAGGCAAGCCGGAGATTGTTGCGTGATCTTCTCCGGTCGAGGCAGTGCTCTCCGGATCCAACTCCGGCCGCATGATCTGGATGCCACAACTCGCCTGGCCGAGCACGATGTGGAACGAGTGACTCTGGCTGAGAATTGATCGACAATGCTGTTGCGCAATTCAATCGCGGCGCCGCATGCCGCCGCGAAGCCTGGATCCCGGGAATCAGGAAGGATGGTGCAGGGTTGATTACGCGGAGAGATGTTCTGGCACGAATGGGCAGTGCGGCTCTGGGCACCGCGCTCGCTCCCAATCTGCTGTCGGCGGAGAAGCCGCAAACTGAGTCGCAGCCGCGGAGCCACGCCGCCGTCAAAGGGCAAAAGCCAAATATCCTCTGGGTCACCACAGAGGGTGTGCCGCTCAATGCTCTGAGTTGTTACGGCAGTCAATTCATCAAGACCCCGAACATCGACCGCCTCGCCAACGAGGGGATGAAGTTCGAGAACAGCTTTACGACGAATGCCCTCTGCGCCCCCAGCC
>DASSKX010000637.1:0-4366 GCA_035689925.1 Acidobacteriaceae bacterium | reverse complement strand
CCGCTGAAGCTGGCCTCTTACGGGCTGACGGCAACGGATGTGATCAGCGCGCTGCAGGAGCAGAACGTTGAGATTCCGGCGGGCCAGCTGGGTCAGCAGCCGGCGGATCAGAAGCAGGCCTATCAGATACCTGTGCGCGTTGTCGGAAGGCTCTCCAGTCCGCAGCAGTTCGAGAACATCATTCTGAAGAGCAATGCGAACGGGCTGATTCTCCTGAAGAACGTGGGACACGCGGAGGTCGGCGCCGAGGACTACAGTTCGGTTCTGGAATATAACGGCCACATCGCGCAGGGCGTTGGCGTTTTGCAACTTACGAATGCGAACGCGCTGGATGTGGACCGACAGGCGAAAGCCGTACTCGAGAACCTTTCAAAGAGCTTCCCACCCGGGCTGAAATATGCCGTTGCGTTCGATTCGACTACGGTGGTGGGAGAGTCGATCCATGAAGTGCTGGTGACGCTGGCTGAGGCGATCGGCATCGTCATTCTGGTGATCTTCCTGTTCCTGCTGGATTGGCGAGCGACGATTATCCCTGCGGTGACAATTCCGGTATCGCTTATCGGAACGTTTGCGTTTATCCGTATCTTCAACTTCTCAATCAACTCGCTGACGTTGTTTGGGATCACGCTTGCGACCGGGCTCGTGGTTGATGATGCGATCGTCGTAATCGAGAACGTGCAGCGACATATCGCGATGGAGCACTCGGATCCGCATGAGGCTACGTCGCGCGCCATGGGCGAGGTGACGAGCGCCGTGATTGCGACGTCGCTGGTGCTGATTGCGGTGTTTGTGCCGGTATCGTTTTTCCCGGGCACTACGGGCATCCTGTACCGGCAGTTTTCGCTGACGATTGCGTTTTCGATTGCGATTTCGGCGTTCAATGCGCTGACGCTGTCGCCGGCGCTGTCGGCGATGTTTCTGCGCGGCGAAGAGGCGCGGCCGAAGCAGTTGGACTTCCTGCATATCAGGCCTGTATCCCGCGCGTTTGCGGGATTTATCCACGGGGCCGACGCATTCATCACATGGCTGGCGAAGACTTACGCAAAGGTCATCCATGAGGCGCTGGTATTGCGGTACGTGCTCGTCGTGGTGTTCTTTGTGGGGCTGTGGGGAACGTACGCGGTTTACAAGGCAGTGCCGACGGGGTTCATTCCGCAAGAGGACCAGAGCTTCCTGATGGGAATTGTGCAGGCGCCCCCGGGATCCTCGCTGGCCTACACGCAGGCACTGGCGGATAAGGCGCAGGCGATCATCTATTCGAACAAAGACATATCAGGCGCGTTCTCGGTGATCGGTTTCAGCTTTGCCGGCAATGCTTCGAATGCCGGGATGATGTTCATCAGCACGAAGCCAGCTGCAGAGCGGAGAGGGAAAGGGCACTCGGCAGCAGATATTGTTGCGGATCTTACGCCGAAGCTCGGGTCGCTGATGTTCCAGCCGGGCGGCGGGCTGGTGGCTGTGATTCAGCCTCCAGCGGTGAACGGCGTGGGCAGCTACGGCGGGTTCCAGTTCATGCTGCAGGATACGGGCGTGAACACGCTGTCGGATCTGGACAGGGTGGCGCACCAGATTGTGAATGCAGGACGCGGGCGCAAGGATCTGACGAACCTGCTGACAACGTATTCGGCAAACGATCCGCAGGTGCTTGTGACGATTGATCGCCAGAAGGCCAAGGCGATCGGGGTGCCGCTGTCGCAGGTTACGACCGCGCTGGGCGTGTTCATGGGTTCGCAGTATGTGAATGACTTCGATTTCAATAACCGAACCTATCGCGTCTACGCGCAGGCGGATGAGAAGTATCGTATGACGGCGAAGGATCTGCATTCGTTTTACGTGAGGTCCGATTCGGGGCAGATGATTTCGGTGGATAATCTGGCGACCGTTGCGGAGAGTGCAGGGCCGCCGGTAATCACGCACTATAACCTGTTTCGCGCAGTGGAAATTGACGGCTCGCCGGCGCCGGGGTACAGCTCGGGCCAGGGTATCGCCGGAATGGAACAACTGGCGAAGCAGAACATGATGCCCGGCATGCAGTACGAATGGACGGGGCTGACGCTGGATGAAATTGAGTCGAGCGGACGCGCGATTTTGATCTTCGGGCTGGGAATTCTGGTGGTTTACCTGACGCTCTCGGCGCAGTACGAGAGCTTTGCGCTGCCGTTCATCATTCTGCTGGCGGTGCCGATGGCGGTGCTGGGTGCGCTGGGACTGGTGGCGCTGCGCGGGATGTCGAATGACGTGTATTGCCAGATCGGACTGGTGATGCTGATCGGATTGTCGGCGAAGAACTCAATTCTGATTGTCGAATTCGCGGAGCAGTTGCGCGCCAAGGGGCGCACGATTGCAGAGGCAGCGATCGAGGCGGCAGAGCTGAGACTGCGGCCGATTTTGATGACGTCGTTCGCGTTTATCCTCGGTGTGCTGCCGCTTTACTTTGCGACGGGCGCCGGTGCGCTGGGCCGGCGGTCAGTGGGTACGACGATTGTTGGCGGCATGTTGCTGTCGACTGTGCTGAACCTGGTGTTCATTCCGGTGCTGTACGTTCTGCTGAGCCGGCTGCTTCGCCGGGGAGACGCGCATCGGGGCGAAGTTGCCGAAGCGCACGGTTAGTTGCGGCTGCGGTGCGCGATGATGCGGTCTTTGATGCGGGCGTAGACTCCGGCGGGCAGGACTCCGCGATCGAGGAGTTCATTTTTGCCGCGGTAGGGGCGGAAGCGAATGATGCGCGCTGCCCAGGTGCGGGTCAGGCCGGGAAGTCTCAAGAGCTGATCGAGCGATGCGGTGTTGATATCGAGCGGCTCCCCAATGGCGGCGCCGGGCGCAACCTGCGGTTGAGCGTGAAGGACGGAAGCCGTGCGCGGGGTGGAGATCGCGAGAGCCGCGACGGCGATTGCGCAGAGCAGACGTGCAGGTAGCGCCACAGAGAGTATTTTGCCTTCGGGCGTGTGCTCGGTCAGTGGGCCTCGTCACGCGGGCAGATTGTTGTGGAGCGATGCGGTATTCTCCTGCAACAATTAGGCATGGCAATCCCCCAAATTGCTTCCTCTGCAGGCCAGAAGCTGCGCGACCGTGTTTTCGGGAGCACGCGGCTGACGATTCTTCTGTCCCTGATTGCACTTTTCGCTGTCTGCCTGATCTTCACGTGGGAGACGGGCGATGTGATGAGCAATCTGTCGTTTCTGAATCCTCGAAACACTTCCAACCGGACTAACGGGACGAAGAAGGCGATCGTCGACACGAGGCCGTGGCAGACGGCTCAGACGCTTGCCGCTCTGGCGTATACGGCGGAGGAGAAAGAGTACGCGCAGGAGGCGGAGAGACTGGCGGACCACGAGGTGGACCAGGCCTTTGCCTCGGCGCTGCGGCAGGCAACGCTGGACGCCCAGCACCTGACGTTGAGCGGAGATGCTCTGGCGTTGTCGAAGAAGGTAGCGCAGCTGCAGCAGCTGATTGCGCAGGACAAAGAGGACATTCAGACGATTACAGAAGGTCTGAAGGCTCCGACGCCGAAGAATGGGAAGCCGGCGGAATTTGACGACGGCGATCTGGAAGTAGCCAAGGCGCAGCTGGCGCTGGATACAGACGAGCTTGCGGACGTGCAGCACGATTTCAACCATACGTCGGGCGATCAAACATCGCAGATACAGGCAGAGCTGGCGACGCATGAGGCTTCCATGCGCGGGTATGACAAGCAGGTTCGTGAAGGCGGCCAGATTGCGACTGTATCGGCGAGACGGTTCGGAACGCTGGCGGGGAGGGTTGGCGCATGGCAACGGCTGCGGACACGGACGAAGCTGCTACAGGAAGCCATCGACCAGACGCGCAGAGATATCGGGATGCTGACCGCTCAACAGAGTTCGATTGAGACGAAGATCAGCACGATGGGCGCGGTGCATACAGATGATCTCGACCAGAAGCTGCAGGGGTTGAGGGATCGGACAGCGCTTCGGCAGATTTTGAGCATCACGGATGACCGGATCCAGACCGAACAGCAGTTGGTGAATGTGTACGGCAAGTGGGCGGCGCAGGTGTTGCTGCAGCGTCGCATCATTGTGCATCTGCTGGTGCAATCGCTGGCGCTGATTGCCTTCATCGGGATCTGCATGGTCGTTGCAGATGGGCTGGTGCGGCGCGTGATGGCAAAGCCGGGACTGGACAACAGGCGGTCTGACACGCTGCGAAGCATTCTGGAACTTTCGATTCAGGCATTGGGCGTGGTTCTGATTCTGATTGTGATTTTCGGGCCTCCGAAGGAGACGCCGACGATTCTGGGGTTGACGACGGCTGCGCTGACGATCGCTCTGCAGGACTTCATCATCGCGTTTCTCGGATGGTTTGTGCTGATAGGGCGCAACGGAATTCACGT
>DASSKX010000636.1:0-2754 GCA_035689925.1 Acidobacteriaceae bacterium | reverse complement strand
GTGCGAGAGTTTCTGCCGAACGACTATGCGGGAACGCTGCAGCAGGTTGGAGCCATGGGCTTCAAAGAGGTTGAGGCCGCCGGATTCTTCCAGCATCCCGCGGGCAACGTGAAGCAGGCGATGGACGCGGCCGGGCTGCGGTGCGTAAGCGCGCACTACAGCATGGCGGATCTGCTCGCGCATCTGGAGCAGATCATCGATTATGCGCAAGGGGTGGGACTGGAGACGATCGTCTGCTCGTCGCCGAAGATGCGGGATCCCTCGCGCGCGAAGGGGCTGAGCTGGAACGCAACGATGGATGCCGTCCCGCTGGACGACTGGAAGTGGAATGCGGAGCAACTGAACAGCGTGGGCGCGCAAGTGCAGCAGGCAGGGCTCAAGCTCGGGTATCACAATCACTTCGTCGAATTTCACCGCAAGGAAGGCGGCGTGCGTCCGTATGACGTGATCCTGCACACGACGGATCCGAAGCTGGTGACGATGGAGATGGATGTCGGCTGGGTGGTTGTGGGCGGCGGCAGTCCGGAGGAGTACCTGACGAAGTATCCCTCGCGGTTCACGATGCTCCATGTGAAGCAGTTCAAGCTCAAGGGATGGAAGCCGGGTCAGGAGCCCGTGTCGACGGAGATGAATCAGGGGAGCCTCGACTACAGGCGCATTTTCGCGGCGGCGAAAAAGGCTCACATCCGGCACATCTTTGTGGAGCAGGAGGCGTTTCCGGATATGGCGGCGATGCAGGCGCTGAAGGTCGACGCGCAGTGGCTGAAGCAGTTCCGGGGGTAAGGCTCTTCCCTGCTCTCATCGCAGGCTGGTCATTACGGCGACGTTCAGCACAATCATGATCACCGCGGACGCGGGGATGACGAGCAGGGCTTTGCGGAGGCGACCCGGGTCGGATCCGGCGATGCTGCCGATGACGCGGGAGCTGACGGCGAGTCCAGCCCATCCGAAGGCGATGACGATCCCCTGCGCGGTGCTGGTCATGGCGGGGAATGCGCTCGCGACGATGGCAAGCGTGGTGGGAAAGACGGGTGCCATCGAGAGGCCGGCGAGAAACACCAATGCGGTGGCTGCCGCGGCGCTGCGCACGCGCAGCATCAGGAACGTTGTGATGACCATGGCGATCGACGCGCCGAGGGTGACGTGGACCGGCGTGACACGTGCGAGTACCGGAGCGACGGCAACGCGTCCGATCAGCATGCCAAGCGCGAAGCCAAGCGAGAGGATGTTGAGTGCGCGCGATTCGGGAACGCCCTGAGCAATCAGGTGGCGCACGAGCCAGTTCCAGACATCGACTTCGCAGCCGACGTAAAGGAAAAGGAAGAATCCGAGCAGGAACAGGAGCGGACGGCCGAGGACGGGTCCGGCATTCGACAGGATGAAACGGCCGGCTCCGGCGGGCGGCGGCATGTGCGTCGCGGCTTCGATAGCAAGCGTAATCACCGTAAGGCCGGCCACCGTGTAGCAAAGTCGCACCCAGTTGCGCTTGAAGAGATTCGCGGAGATGAAGGGTGTGGCGAGGCCGCCGAGTCCGAAGAAGAGGTTGACGAAGTTGAGCGCGATGGCGCGGTGCGCTTCGCCCACATCGCTGGTGAGTGCATTGGCTGCGGTCACGACAACGCCTCCGCCCATGCCGAGCAGAAAGAGCAGGAGGACGATGCTGCCGTATCCGCCGGAGCGCGGCAGCAACGCGAGCACGATGGCGATGAGGATCAGGCCCAGGACGAGTCCGGCTTTCTTGCCGAAATCATCGAGGAGCGGGCCGACGGCAAGGGAGGCGATCATGAGCCCGAGCGCCTGGGCGAAGGCGATGGTGCCGTTCTGGCTGGGCGTGAGGACGAAGCGCTTCGAAAGATCGGGCAGGATAGTGCCGAGCATGGCGGCGATCATGCCGTAGACGAAGATCGCGAGAACCGAGGCGAGGATCAGCAAGGGCGTTCCTTTCAGGCGGAGGGCACGTCAATCCAGCGCCGCGTTTGCGTGCTCTGCAACTCGGCGTCGAGGATCACAAGCTGGCGGAGGCCATCGGCGAACTGCGGATAATCGCGCGGCGCGGCGGAGTCGGCGATCGAGGCGTAGAAGCGGCGGAAGACCTGCTTGAAGGTGTCGTCGTAGCCTTCGCTGTGGCCGCCGGGAAGATCGGCAAACGGCTGCGCGGCGGGCTTGAGGAGTGAGGGGTCCTTGATGATGATGTGATTCGGCGTGTCGCGCTGCCCGATCCACAATTCGTCGGGACGCTCCTGATCCCAGGCGACACCGGCTTTGGTGCCGTACATTTCGATGCTGAGGCGGTTCTTGCGCCCGGCGGAGACCTGGCTGGCGGTCATGGCGCCCCGCGCGCGTCCCATGCGGAAGATGACGGCGCCCATGTCTTCCGTGTCCACGGGAGTGTCGGTGGTTTGCGTGCCGGAGGCGAGCTTGTTCGCGAAGGTCTCGACGGGGCCGCGGGGCTGTTTGCGCGTGGCGTGGAATGTCTGCAGGTCGGCGCAGAGGGCGGTAACGCGGAGGCCGGTGAGGTGCTCGGCCATATCGAACCAGTGGGAGCCGACGTCGGCCATGCAGCGCGAGGGGCCGCCGGCTGCGGACGAGACGCGCCAGTTCCAGTCGGTGTCGTAGAGGAGCCAATCCTGCGAGTAGGTGCCCTGGACGACGAGGATTTCGCCGAGGTCGCCGTCTTCGCGGAGGCGGCGGATGTGCTGGACCATCGGGTAGTAGCGAAGATTGTGGCAGACGCAGTTCCGCAGGTTGCGCTCG
>DASSKX010000635.1:0-2454 GCA_035689925.1 Acidobacteriaceae bacterium | reverse complement strand
TCGGACTGCTGCTCAAGGCCTGTGGTGCGCAGGCCGGCCTCAGGGAGTTCGAGCAGGTCGGGCACAGTCGGGATGGCCGACTGCGCACCATCCGGCGAGCCCGCGCGCTGCTCCTGCTTCGTTTTCTGGCCCAGGGCGTGTTTCGTCAGCTTGTCGAGCAGCTTGCGATGAACGTCGAGGTCGCGCACCGGGGCTGCGGCGCGGCGGATCTTCTTCAGCTGGCGCATGACGGCGTTGGCGGCTGCGCAGACGCTCTGACCATGATCGTCGTCCGGCATCGCGCGCAGCAATTCTTCCAGAGTGGCCTGCAAGCGCCGGGTTCCGGTGCGGGTATCGTGCACCGGGTCCACGTCCGGATCGTCGGCGCATTTCTCCAGGTTTTCCTGCAGAACCGCGGCTAACTTCTGTATCTTCTGGAGTTCTCCACGCATCTTACGGTCGGCGTCCCTCACCAATTCTGACTGATATTCTGAACTCAGTGTCTGGTCGCGAACAAATTACTGATTCGACTTCATCAACGGCCGAGTCTCTTACTCCTGCCGCGACCTCTTCCATCTTTACCTCGCCGAAGCAGGCATGGGTTCTGCTGCTGCTCGTTTTCTTCTCCGTCTTCGGCGCGGCACTGTTCACGCCGCCCCTTCTGGACGATGCGGACGCGACACACGCCCAGGCGGCGCAGCACATTGTCAGCAGCGGCGACTGGGTTACGCTCTACGTCAACGGCATCCGCTATCTGGAAAAACCCCCGCTGCCTTACTGGATGGTGGCGGCAGACTACTACGTCTTTGGCGAGAATGTCTTCGCTACGCATCTGCCAATGGCCCTGGGCGTGCTGGGCTGCGCGATCGTCGGCTGGTTCTGGAGCCGCCGTGCGTGGGGCGACCGCGCCGCGTTCTACTCCGCGTTGGCGATGCTCACGTGTATCGGGCCGTTTCTGTTTACGCGATTCCTGATACCGGAATCGATCCTGACTTGTCTGCTGCTGCTGGCGCTTTACGCCTTTCTCACCGGGCTGGAGGACAAGAAACCGTGGCGGCTGTATCTGGCCTATGCGTCGGTCGCGCTGGCGCTGCTGGCCAAGGGGCTCATCGCTCCGGTGTTCTTCGTGGCGGCCGTCGTTCCGTACCTGGCCATCACCGGCGAGTGGCGCCGCTGGCGTGAGTTCCGCCTGTTCACCGGACTGCTGTTGTTTCTCGCCATTGGAGCGCCGTGGCACATCCTCGCCGGTGTGCGCAATCCCGATCAGGGACATCCGGTGGGGCCAATCCCGTCGCCCGGCCATGTGCACGGATTCTTCTGGTTCTACTTCATCAACGAGCATTTCCTCCGCTTCCTCGGCAAGCGCTATCCCGACGACTACAATCGCCAGCCCTGGGCGATTTTCTGGCTCGGGCAACTCATCTGGCTCTTCCCGTGGAGTCTCTTTGTCCCGATTGCCCTGCGGCGCGCCTGGCGCAATCGCCACATCTTCCTCTCCGATCTGCGCTATGACGCGACGAATACCATCCAGTTCCTGGACCCGCGGCTGACCGCGAAGGAATCGTCGGCGATTGCCTCGCGGCTGCGCTTCCGCGCGCGGACGAGCCTGCTGCTCGGGTTCTTCGTCGGCTTCATTTTGCTCTTCTTCGCCATCTCGACGAATCAGGAGTACTACACCTGGCCGATCTATCCGGCCGCGCTCATGCTGATTGCGGGCGCGCTGGCCACGGTCGAAGCGGCTCCTGAGGCGGACCGCAAGCCCGCCCGCCAGTGGCTCAGCGGAGCGCACGTGTTCTTCGTCTTCGCCGGACTGGCCATCGCGAGCGTTCTCGCGTGGGGACTGTGGGCGTCGCGGCATCTGCCCTATATCGACCCGGGCACCATGATGGCGCATCGCGGCGTGGGCGACTATTCGCTGGCGACCTCGCACTTCTTCGATCTGACGGACGACGCGTTTGCGGGCCTGCGCCTGCCTGCGGCCATCGCCGCGCTGGCCTTCTTTGCCGGACCGCTCGCCGCGTGGCGGCTTCGGCGGCAGGGTCACGCCTTTGAATCGACGGCGACCGTCGCGCTGACCATGGCGCTCGTGCTGGTCGCGGCGCACATCGCGCTGGTGCGCTTTTCGCCCATGCTGTCGTCGCGGCCCATCGCTGACACGATCAACCGCCTGATGGCCGAGCCTGGCAACAGCAATGCGCAGATTCTTCTCTACGGTGACCAGTCTGAGGGCTCGTCAATCCCGTTCTACACGCATCATCAGGTGCTGCTGGTGCACGGGAAGAAGTGGTATTTCGAGCCGGATCCCGAGGAGGACCCCGGGGAACTGTTTGGCTCGTCGATGATCTGGGGTTCCGACTATCCGGACGCGCCGCATATCTTTCTCAGCGACCCGGACCTGCTGCGGATGTGGGGAACGGGACCGCGGCACTTCCTCTTCGTGCCGGGTGACTTCCACAAGCACGTGGAAACGCTGCT
>DASSKX010000634.1:0-3030 GCA_035689925.1 Acidobacteriaceae bacterium | reverse complement strand
GCCAGAGGTTCCACGCCCCCCGATCGAAGCGGCTGTATGCCAGCCAGCGACCATCCGGCGAAAGCGCTGGATAACGAGCCTCTCCCAGATAAAGAGGACTATTTGCATGCAAGGTGTCGGTCAGATAGATCTCCGGCGGGCCTTGTCCTCTTACCGCTGAAAATGCGTATTCCCGCTCCGAGAGAAACGAAGCCTCATACACGTTCAGCGATGGAGGCGTAAGCACCGTATCCGATGCCGATTCGGACCTGAAGTTCCTTCGCACGAACAAACTACCCCGGCCACGGTCATCGCGCAAAAACGCCAGGCTCGTTTCATCGCTGGAGAGCATCGGCTCACGTGCATCCTTTTCAATCGTCCGTGAGGAGCCGTCGCCCTCGACAATGCGTGAAGGCCCGTTCGAGGCCTTCTCAATCCAAAACCCCCGAGCACCCCCGGTGAAAGAGAGGTCATCCCCGGTCTTGCTGTCGCTCCATGAACGGTCCGCAGGCGGTCCCTCAAGAGAGTAGCCCGCGGATGTCATGGCCACGTAGCTGATTCCCGTCCCCGTAAATTGCGGACTGGCAGCCAGTAAAGCCTGGGTGTGGAGCGGCAGCCGATACGCGTACTCCTGGCGCACAGCGCGTTCCCGCTGAAGAGTCGAATACACGCTGATCATTACTGCCACAGCCATTGCAGTAGCCCATGCAGATTGGCCCCAGGTCCACGGAAGCCGTCGCTTCGACCGTTCCGACTGCAGCAACACATACATTCCCGCGAGCAGTGCAAGCACCAGCAGCAGACGCGGAACATACAGCAGAATCGCCGGTCCGATCATCCCCGTTGGGGACGGCAGCGGCACTCCAATGCCCGCAAAGATCACAACCAGAAGTGCCAGCCAGCGATAGCTCTTGCGCTCCAGCAGGATCGCCGCAACCACGCATACAGGAAAGACGAGGAGAACAAAGTTATACGAAGCGGGTATGGTCGACACGGCCAGACACGCCGTCAGCAGTGCCGACCACTCCAACTGGATCCGCCGCGGTTGCCGGTCCTCTGCGCAGATGAGCAGAATTGCCGGCGCCAGGACGATCATCTGCAGCGTTGGCAGCAGCAGCGCATACCACAGCGGCGAGTTGTGCCACGGATGCGGATTCCACTGCGGCTCATTCAGGAACAAATAATGCAGAATGCTCGAAATGGAACCGCTGGTGGTCACGTAGGGCGGCAGGCCCTCCCCGTGCATTGTCCAGGGAAGGATTTCCTCGACATATGTCCGATGCGCCGCCCAGCCATAGACGGAGATCGACACCGCGATTGCTGCGGCCCCGGTGACCGCGCCTGCGACGAGCGCTCGCCACGCTTTTCGCCGCAGGAACCACACGAAGAAGAGAATGGGAAAAATCTTGCAGGCCGCCGCAATCGCCACCAATACGCCGGCAAGCCCGTACTTCTCGCGCAGGTACGCCCAGCATGCGGCCACCATCAGCAACAACAGCAGCACATAAAACTGGCCATACAGCAGATTCCGGTGCAGAGGGAAGTTCAGCGCGAACGCCAGCGCGATCCGCCGATACGGCAGGCCCGTCAGTAATCGGATTAGCCAGCCCAGCGGCGCCAGCAGCACAAGATTCAGAACGAGCCACACATGCTTCGCCGTCAGCGGTGCGAAGCCGGTCAGAGGCCACATCGGCAAGGTCGATATCGGCGTAATCGGCAGTAATCCAATCACGGTGATATCGACCGCGCGATGGTCCTTCTCGCGCTGTAGCCAGCGCCACTCATACATGCGGCTGGTGTCGTACCCCTCGCGTGCGAGCCTGGCCGACACGTAATAGTTCGGGAAGTCGGTGTTCAGCTTGCCCCACGCCCGCGGCAGAGTATGCACTGCGACATAGAGGAGCGGGAAGACGAGCGCGCCCATCTCCAGCCCGAACACGAGGCGCTTGCCCGGCGTTGTGATCACGTCCAATCGTTTCGGAGAGCCGCTCCGTGAGTGTTACCGGATTGTCATTTCGCGGTCAATACCTGACGGAGCAGTTGAAAGGGAGCCCTGCCTGGAGGCACCGGGCAGGGCTCGTCATCAGAAGAGGTACTTGAGCGCGAACATGACCTGCCGCTGACCAGTCGTAAATCCCGGCTTCCCTGTGGTGGTGGAGTTTGTGTTGGCCGGTGACAGGAACTGGTTTCCGTTAGCATCCGTGCCGGTGAAGTTCAGCGACTCGTCCCCGCTTCCGGCAAGTCCGAACTGCCGCAGCGGATGATTGATGAAGTTCGTCGCTGTCACCCGGAACTGTACGCTCTGGCTTTCGTGCAGATGGAAGTTCTTGTACAAGCCCAGGTCTGTATCCGCATACGCCGGCAGGTGAACATACGGTTGCTCGAGCGTGCCCTGCTGGCCATAGGCCGGCGGTGCAAAGCAACCGGGGTTGAAGTATGAGCCGGCGTGCAGGTGCTTTCCCGGGTTGCAGGTCACCACCGGAAGAATCGCGTGGTACGCGTTGGAACCCAGCCAGGTATCCGGAGTCATGCTCACCGCCCGCAATCCATTGGGCAGCAGCAGGCTGTTGTCCGGCGCATTCGGGTTATTCTTCGTCGGAACGCTCAAGTTGCCCGGCCACGAGACGTTCAGCGCCCCGTTGGGCTGGAGAGGAGGCCCGCTCTGAAACGCTGTGTAGCCGGAAAGCTGCCAGCCGTTCGCGACAGCGCCGAGCAGCTTATTTCCGTGAACGAATACCGGCAAATTCCAGTCGTAAACGAAGTTCATGATGTGGGAGTGATCGTAAGCCAGCGGACCGTAGTTATTGCGCAGGTTGAAGGGATCGACGGTGTCACCGCTGGATTGCCCGTTGTTCGACGTCCAGTCCCAGATGCCCAGCACTTTGCTGAACGTATAGTTCGCCGCGAACGTGATCGGCCCGCTGGATTTTTGCCAGCTCACCTGCAGCGAGTTGTAATTCGCGTAGCTCGCGTGCTTGAGGAGATATACGTCCTGGTAGGCCCTCAGGGGACGGAAGTCGTTGGCATTGTAGTTTTGGCTGTAGTCTGCCG
>DASSKX010000633.1:0-2457 GCA_035689925.1 Acidobacteriaceae bacterium | reverse complement strand
TCGCGAGGCAGTGCGGGCCTGGTTCGATGGCAGAACACGGACGCCGGAAATCACCGCGGTCGAGCGCTTCGGGACGACGAAGTACGGGTTCGGCTGGAATAACGAGCAGGAGATTACGGCCAACCTGCGCGTGGCTTCACGATTCGGATGGAATGACGATCAGGAAGAGTCGTTCGCTTATACCGAGGTGGGGCAGACGGCGGAGGGCGCGGCGGATTACAGCGGAGCGCGCTGGCGTCGTCCGGCGGACAAAGCAGGCATCGCGTTCGTGAGCAACGCGATCAAGAAGGACCACCAGAACTATCTGAAGGATGGAGGGGCGGGATTTCTGCTGGGCGACGGGCGGCTGCATTACGGGCGGGAAAACATCGTCGAGGGCTACTACACCGCACACGCGTGGAGGGGCCTGTTTTTCGCGCTGGACACGCAGCACATCAACGATCCGGGCTATAACCGCGATCGCGGACCGGTGTGGGTCTTCGCGGTGCGGGGTCATGTGGATTTCTGATGGGCTGCACCGAGCCATGTGCCTGCGGGGACACGTACGCAATGCTTTTTTGCAAGCTTCAGGGGCGAAGCGCGGCTTCGCCGATACTTTGAAACTTCTCTGATGCGGAGATTGCCATGACCTGCAAGCCCGAAATACTGCGAAGCGTTCCGCTGTTTTCCATGCTGGACGATGATGAGACGGCCGTGCTGGCCAGTCAGGTGGAGATCAAGACGTTTGCCGCGCGCCAACGGATTTACAAGGCGGGCGACGCGGACATGCAGGCGTACGTCATGGTGTCCGGCCGGGTGCGGGTGACGACGGTGGACGAGGACCAGCAGGAAGTGATTGTGGATGAGCCTGCTGAGGGGCAGTTCTTCGGCTTCGCCTCGATGCTGGAGCAGACGCCGCACCAGACGACGGCGATGGCGCTGGAGGAGTCGGTGTGCCTCGAGGTGTCACGGGACGACATTGAGGTGCTGCTGCACCGAAAGCCGATGGCGGGGATGGATCTGCTGACGGTGCTCGGACGGCAGTTCCACGCCGCGCAGCAACTGGTGCGGCTGCGGGCGATGCGCAACCCCAACGAGATCATCGAAAAGCAGTCGACGCTGGGCGAGCGCATCGCGGATCGCGTGGCGGGATTCGGCGGCTCGTGGACGTTCATCATTACGTTTGCGGTCATCCTGGCGGTCTACACACTGGCGAACGTGCTGCTCGGGCATAAGGCGTGGGACCCTTACCCGTTTATTCTGCTGAACCTGTTTCTCTCGATGCTGGCGGCGATTCAGGCTCCGGTGATCATGATGAGCCAGAATCGGCAGGATGAAAAAGACAGGCTGCGCGGCGAGCTGGATTTTGAGGTGAATCGGCGGGCGGAATCGGAGATTCAGGGGCTCTCGCGCAAGCTGCATCTGCTGGACGAGAAGATGGAGGATCTGCGGGAGTTGCTGCGGGAGGAGGGTGGGTCGGGAATGCAGGAGAGCCGGTAATCTGGATCGTTTCTGCGAGGACGGCGGGGTCCGGCAGTGGTGACGCAGGTCACTGAAGGAAGTTTGGGGCGGGCGCAGACTCATCCGCCAGGAAGGTGGTGAGCCATGCTATTCCTCATCTGGCTCCTGGTCTGCCTTGTCGCTGTTTCCCTGATTCTGCTTCCGCTCGCGCTCTGGCGACATGAGCTTTACCTCCGGTATTTCGGCAGCCGGCTGGTTGCGTGTCCCGAAGACCATCAAACGGCCACGGTCAACATCGATGCGCGGCATGCGGCGGCGACGGGGATCCATGGGCGTCCGGATCTGCGCTTGTGCGACTGCTCACGCTGGCCGGAGCGGTCGGGGTGTGACCGGGCGTGCCTGCCTCAGGCTCTCGAGGCAGAACCTTACAAACCTGTGAAGGTGGGGACGAAAGCCATTCATCACCTGCCGATTCTTCTGGCGGCGTTTGCCGCGTGGTGCGTGGGGGCGATTTGGCATTCGCAGTATCTGTTCCGGACGCAGTGGACGGACGCCACTGGACTCACGCGCGCGCAGGTGAAGCAGCTTGTGTGGTGGAATTCGCCGCACCTGCTGAGCCTGGCGGTGTGCCTGCTCTTTGCGTACGGCGTCGCGTGGCTGCTTACGCTGTGTCATCGCAAAGGCGTGCTGCAGGGAGTGCTGATGGCGGTGCTGCTGTGCGGCGCGGTTTCCGCGGCAAGCTGGTACGGGATTGCGAAACTGCCGGATGCGTTGCTCGACGTTGAAGCAGGGTATGTGGTCCTGGCTGCGTTGATTGTGGGCGCGATTGTGGGCGGGCTGCAGGACAGGAACTTCAGGACAGTTCAGCGGTAGGCTTCACGACGGTGCTTCACCGCCAGGATAAGGATGGAATCCCCCAAGTCGTAGAAGCGCACGCGGTAGTCGCCCACGCGCAGCCGCAGCTCCGGAGGTTCAATGTCCTCCAGCTGCTTCACATCGCCTTCGCCGGTGGCAAGA
>DASSKX010000632.1:0-8638 GCA_035689925.1 Acidobacteriaceae bacterium | reverse complement strand
ATGCCTGCTTTCTCGAGCGCGGCGGCCCAGGCGACCATCGGCGGGTTCAGCGCCGCCCACATCAGCACGTCATTGCGGACGAGCAATTCGATTTCTTCCGGAGTGAAGGTCAATCCGGCTTCACGGCCGAATTGGGCCCAGTAACCGGGGCCGTCCACCAGGGCGAGGTCGTAATCGTGGCGTCCGGGCCAGTAGATGCGCTCGAAGGTGGCGAGGTCGAGCCCGGTGATGGTAACCAGATTCTGGTGGGCGACGGGATCACGGTAGGAGAGAACCATCCCGTAATCGAAGATGACAGCGCGAATGGGCAAGAGCTTGTCCTCGAATTTGAATCAAGACTTCTTGTCTTCCATTATGTCGTGTCTGCGAGGTGCGCAAGTAAAGGGAGCTTACGCGGGCTGTGAAAAGATGAAGGCGTGCGCTTCTCGGCGAGAACGGACTGGGATGTAGCGGAGACGCGCCTTGCGCAGGCACTGCGGCAACGGCGCGCTGCCGGGCTGCCGCTGCTGGACCTTACCGCGTCAAATCCGACACAGTGCGGCTTTCACTATGACGAGGCTGCGATTCTCGCAGCGCTCGGCGACCGGCGGGCGATGAAGTACGATCCGGACCCGCGTGGGTTGTTGCCAGCGCGTGAGGCGGTTGCGCGCTACTACGCAGGGCACGGCGCGAAGATTTCGCCAGACCAGATTTTTCTGACCACCAGCACGAGCGAGGCGTACAGCTGGGCGTTTCGGCTGCTGTGTAATGCAGGCGAGGAGGTGCTGATCGCGCAGCCGAGCTATCCGTTGTTCGACTTTCTGGCGCAACTCGAGGATGTGCAATTAAGGCCGTATCCGCTGTTCTATGACCATGGGTGGCACATTGATGTGGCGGGTCTGCGGGAACGGATCAGCCCAGCGACGCGGGCCATCGCTGTCGTGCACCCCAACAATCCGACGGGGCACCGGACGCACGAGAGGAGCGAACTAGAGAAGTTGTGTGCCGACCATGGGCTTGCGCTGGTGGTCGATGAGGTGTTTCTCGATTATCCCCTGACGGATTCTGCGGCGGCGAGCTTCGCTGCCGGCGAGCATCGAGCGCTGACGTTCGTCCTGAGCGGGATCAGCAAGATCGCGGCGTTACCGCAGATGAAGACGGCGTGGATTGCTGCCGCTGGGCCGGAGAGGGACCTACGTCCGGCGCTGGAGCGGCTGGAGGTGATCGCGGATACGTTCCTCTCGATGAATGCTCCCGTCCAGTGGGCGCTGGGAACGTGGCTCGACGGTGCGGGCGCGGTTCAGGAGCAGATCCGTCGTCGCACGCGGGCGAACCTGCAGGTGGTCGACGCCGCGCTCGCTCGCTGCCCCGCAGTGACGCGGCTCGAGGTTGAGGCGGGCTGGTATGCCGTGCTGCGGGTTCCGGCGCTGGAGCGCGATGAGGATCTCGCGATTCGTTTGATTGAGGACCGCGGCGTCTCGGTGCATCCCGGCTACTTCTTTGGGTTCAGCGGGGATGGGTGGCTGGTCGCGAGCCTTCTTACCTCGGAAGAGGAATTTCGCGAAGGTATCGAGGCGATCTGCGGGCACTTCCAAACTGCACGATAAGGGCGTCGGCGCGTCAGAGGATATTGACGGCGCGCGCTGCCAACAGCGCGATTGTCGCGAGAGAGATGAGGGACTGCAGCATCATCAACACCTTGGCCCAGCGTGACAGGACGGGAACGTCGGTAGGAGAGAACGCGGTGCTGGCGTTGAAGGCGATGAAGAGGTAATCGACGAAGCCCGGATTCCAGTTCTCTTCGCCCATAGCGCGTTTCGCTTCCCAATCGAGGGTCATTTGCGGGAAGAGGAATGCGCCGTCGGTGTGGGTTCCGCGGAGGTCGCGCTCGTTCGGTCCGCCTGCATCGAGACGCCAGTACCAGGAGGCGAAGACCAGGATATTGGTGATCCAGAGAGCTGCAGCCGATTGAAGCAGGGCCTGCGGGCTCTCTTTGTGCTGGGGCAAGGCGGAGACCAGGAGCCAGAGGGACCACACCATGTCGGCTGTTACCAGAGCGGTCACCATATGGCCGAAGACGCGGTTCAGGACGGTCTTGCCAGCCTGGCGCGCCCATGCTGCGGGGAGCATTAACGCCACAATAACTGCGAGGAGCAGCCAGCCGGGACCGATGGCAAGCTGTGCGGGGAGTGCCAGGCGAAGGCCGCCGACCCCCAACAAGGCGAGCATTGCCGGCCAGCGTGGTTCGGGACGTGCAGGGGCGGTGGCCATTGGTTGTGGCTACAGGTGTCTCAGGTAATTCACGATTTCGGGGATCGTCCAGCCACCGGCGGGCATGCCGATGAACTTGCGGCGGATGATGCCGTTGCGGTCGATGATGTACGTTTCCGGCGGGCGGTAGGTGCCAAAGGCGTGGTTGGAGGTGTCGTTCAGGTCGTTGATGGTGGTGATGCCGGTGAGGCCGTTGTCCTGAATAAACTGCCGATAGGAGGCCTCGTCCGTATCGAACGCCACTGCGAGGACCACGACGTCGGGCATCTGCTTTTGCAATTGCATGAGGGAGGGGAACTCTTCGATGCAGGGAGCACACCAGCTTGCCCAGAAATTGAGGACGACGATTTTGCCACGATAATCGCGAAGGCGGATCGTCTGGGCTCCCTCGTGGATTGCGAAGTTCGGCGCGCGCTCGCCGACCTGCGCAGGACGGTCGCTGCGTTTGCAGCCCAGGGGCAGAGAACAGATAAAGACGAACAGGGAACAGACGCCGAAAGCCAGCAAACGCAGGCGGCGCCGTTGCCGGTCGCGCCAAGGCCCTGATGAGGGCCGCCCGAGGATTCGGGTCGGGATCACATTCCTATAATAGTGAAGAGCCGCAAATACCTTGGATCCAGTCGCTCCTCCCCGAACACTATCGGTCATCATCCCTGCCCGCAACGAGGAGGATTGCCTCGGCGATTGCCTGCGATCTCTGGTCGTCCAGCAGGAGCCGGGCTGGGAACTGGGCTGCGAGTGGGAAATTCTGGTGGTCAATGATGCCTCGACGGACCGCACCCGGGAGATAGCGGTGGGGTTCGCCGGGGTCACAGTCCTTGACGCTCCGAGGCTGGAGAAGGGCTGGACCGGTAAGGCGAATGCTGCCTGGACGGGAGCGCAGGTCGCGAAGGGACAGTGGCTGCTGTTTACGGACGCGGATACGATCCATGAGCCGGGCCATCTGCGCATCGCGATGATTGAGGCGGAGCGGCATCAGGCGGGCATGCTGTCGTACTCACCGCGGCAGATTCTCCAGGGATTCGTACAGCGGACGCTGATGCCGCTGATCTTCAGCGATCTGGCAGCGACGTATTCTCCCGCGAAGGTGAATGACCCGGCCAGGCTGACTGCGGCGGCGAATGGCCAGTTTCTGCTGGTGCGGCGTGATGTTTACGACAAAATCGGGGGCCACCAGGCGGTACGGGGCGCCGTTCTCGAGGATGTGCAACTGGCCTCGCTGGCGAAACGCCGCAAACTGGGCCTCCGGTTCCGCTATGCGCCGGAAGCGGTCGCCACGCGGATGTACCGCAGCTTTGGGGCGTTGTGGGAGGGCTGGACAAAGAATCTCGCTCTGCTCTTCGCGAATGCCGTGATGCTGGCTGGAATGCGGATGCTGCAGTTCGCGGTGATTGTTGGGACCCCGCTGCTGATGTGGTTGTTCTGGTGGGGAGCGCGCCAGCCGCATGGACTGGGAGCTTCCGCCGGCCTGCTGGGAACGCCGCTTGCGACTGCGGCGCTGGGAATCGTGTGGCTCCGCGCGCTATGGGGGTTCTACAGCCGGGTGGCGCAATCCAACTTCCCGTTCCGTGATTACATCTGGTCGCCGCTGGGGATTCCCCTCTATGCTGCGATGCTGTGGCAAAGCTGGTTTCGGCATAACGTCACGAGACAGGTAGTCTGGAAGGGTCGCGAAATCAGGGCGGACCAATATCCCGGGGAGCGGTGATGATTCTGCTGACGAGAAGAGCTGAGTTTTCCGCATCGCATTACTACTGGAACGAACAGTGGACTGAAGAGGAGAATCAGCGCAGGTTTGGCAAATGCGCGAATCGTAACGGGCACGGGCACAACTACACGCTGGAGGTGACGGTCGCAGGAGAAGTCGATCCCGTAACCGGCTTCGTTGTTGACCTGAAGCAGTTGAAGGATGTGATGGAGCGGGAGGTTGTGTCGGTTTACGACCATCGGCACCTGAACCTGGAGGTTCCGGAGTTTCGCACTGCGATTCCGACGACGGAAAACATCGCGGTGGCGATCTGGCGACGGCTCGAAGGCAAGGTCCCTGGGGCCAGGCTGAACCGTGTTCGGGTGTACGAGATGCCGGATCTTTTCGCCGAGTACAGGGGACAGGAGTGAAAGCCTATCTGGGCCGGAAATACCGTTTCAGCGCGTCGCACCGCCTTTGTTCGGAGCGGCTGAGTGAGGCCGACAACCGCGCCGTGTACGGTAAATGCGCGAATCCGCATGGTCATGGCCACAATTATGTTGTCGAAGTGATGGTTGGCGGCGAAATCGATCCCGTGACGGGGATGGTTTGCGATCTGATCGAGTTGGACACATGGGTGAGCCGCGAGATTCTCGAGGCTTTCGATCATCAGAATCTGAATACGCTGCCGGTTTTTGCGAATCGTGTTCCCACAACGGAGAATCTCTGTATCGAGATTCAGCAGCGGCTGCGGCGGACGGTGCGCTCCGATCTTACCCTCGGGGTGCGTGTGGAAGAGACGTCGAACAATTTTTTTGAGTACAGTGAGAGCGCCGCGCAGGAAGAAAGAGGGCCGGAAAGATGACAAAACCAACCCATGCGATCGTGCCGGATCGGGCCAGGCGGGAGATCATTGGAAAGACCGGCCTCGAAAATGTCTCCACGCAGGACCTCTACCGCGAGATCATCGGCCGATATGACGCGGACCCGACCCGCGATGGCCTGGAGCGGACGCCGGAGCGCGTCGAGAAGGCTCTTGAGTTTCTGACGCGCGGTTATCGGGAGGACCCGAACGCAATTCTGCAGTCGGCTATGTTCGATGTGGCTTACGACGAGATGGTGATCGTCAAGGACATCGAGATGTACTCACTCTGCGAGCACCACATGCTGCCGTTTTTCGGCAAGGTGCACGTCGCGTACATTCCCGATGGGAAAGTGATTGGGCTCAGCAAGGTGCCACGTCTGGTGGAGGTGTTTGCGCGCAGGCTGCAGGTGCAGGAGCGCCTGACCCGCGAAATCGCCGAGGGAATTCAGGACGCGATTCATCCGCAGGGGGTCGGGGTTGTTGTGGAGGCGCGCCACTTGTGCATGATGATGCGTGGCGTGGAGAAGCAGAATTCCTCGACGGTGACCTCTGCGATGCTGGGCGTTTTTCAGAAGCAGAACACGCGGGCGGAGTTTCTGTCGCTGATTCGCGAGCGGTCGAACGCGCAGTTGTAGCGCAGTTTTTCCGCAGCGGTGGACGCGATATCGTACAGGAGTGAACGGGCTCCTGGTTCTGGACAAGCCGGCCGGCATGACTTCGCACGACGTGGTGGCGCGGGTGCGCCGCGCCACAGGGGAGCAGTCCGTCGGGCATCTTGGCACTCTTGATCCCATGGCCACCGGAGTTCTGCCGCTGCTGCTGGGAAAATTCACGCGTCTTGCGCAATTCTTCAGTGCCAGCGAGAAGGCGTATCGCGGAACAATTCGATTTGGCTTTGCGACGGATACATGGGATGCCGAGGGGCAGCCCGTCGGTGTGACTCGATCTGTATCGCTCACGCTGGAGCAGGTTCGCGAGCATGCGGCGAAATTTGTCGGCGAAATTGAACAAATACCGCCCGTGTTTTCTGCGAAGAAGATTGAGGGCAAGCCCGCCTACAAGCTGGCGCGCGCCGGCAAGTCCCCGGAACTGAAGCCGGTGCGCATCACAGTGGATGCTTTCACCATCGAGCGGGTGGAAGGAGACACGGCTGCATTCGCGATGCGGATTTCTGCCGGCGGCTATGTCCGGTCCATCGCTCACGGCATGGGGGAGGCGCTCGGTTGTGGGGCGCATCTGGCCAGTCTGCAACGCACTGCTGCCGGGCCGTTCATGCTGGACCATGCACTCGCTCTGGCCCAGGCCGAATCGCTTGCAGCGGAAGGCCATCTGGAGGAGCGGCTCGCTCATCCTCGTACGCTGCTGCCCGACATGCCGGCGGTTACCGCCGACGAACAGAGCGTTGGCCGCCTGCGGAACGGGATGCAGGTGAATCTGCCGGAGTATTCCGGCGCTGCGCAGGTGAAGATCTTTGCCGGGCAGCGAGAACTGGTGGCCATTGGCCGGCGGGTGGCTGGGACGCTGTTTCATCCTGCCGTGGTGCTCTGTTGACAGGAGTAGCGGGCCGACGCTGCAGCTCTAAACCAAAGCGGTTCCAGCAACAGCCTGTGCAGGGCTGATGCATGGAACCGCTCTGTCGTCCCTGCGTTCAGGCCGAGCCCCGTTACTGTACCCGGGCATTGTGCTTATCGCGGTAGATGGAGTTCGAAACGCGGTTCTGACGGCGGTTGAGAGCGGCGCCATCGGCGCGTGTAAGCTGGCCATTATCAGCACGGCGCATTCTGCGTTCTTCGCGATTGATGGAAGCTTCGCGCCGTTCGAGGTTACGCGTTTCGTGCCGCGTGAGTTGGCCGCTTCTTACGCCCTGCGCGACGCGGTGCTGCTGATCTTCCTTCCGCTGATGGATCGTCGCAGAGGTCTGGCACATGCCAACGCTGGTAGAAACTGCGAGTGCCGCAGCAGCAAACAGGGACAGCTTCATAAATGTGTTCTCCTTGGCGCGACCGGCTTACTGCGCTTGTGCTTTTGCTGATCGCTTGTACTCGTGGAGACACAAGGTGCGCGCAGATGTTGTGGAGGAATTTCATCGCGTCTATCTGAAGCCGCGGGGATGCAGGGCGAATCTATTTGTGCAGCATCGGTTTGAGCGCAGCCAGGAAGACGTCCGCAAGGAGGTGCGCGCCTTTCGCCGTGGGGTGTACGCCGTCTTGCTGGATCGCGTCGGGGACCGCGTAAACATGCTCGTAGATATTGGGGATCACCGGAACGTGATTCTGCTTAGCGACGGCGGGAAAGATGGCGTTGAACTGCCGGACGTAATCGGGACCGTAGTTCGGGGGGAGCGTAATTCCGGCGAGAATCACTTTGCTGCCGGCGCGCGTCAGCGTGGAAACTATGGTGTTCAGGTTGCGACGGGTATCGGCAATTGGGACTCCGCGCAGTCCGTCATTGCCGCCGAACTCCACGATGACGATTGCCGGGTGCAGCTTCATCACGTCTTTTAGCCGATCTACACCGTCTTTGGTGGTATTGCCGCTGATACCGGAATTGACGACACGGTAGTGGTATCCATTCTGCGTCAGCGCGGCCTGGAGGTTATCGGGATAGGCATGGCCGGGGGGCAGACCGTAACCGGCGGTGATACTGTCGCCGAAGCAGTCGATTACGGGAACGGAAGAATGGGTCGTCGCGTAAGAATAAGGTGAGAAGGCGAGCGCGAGGACGAGGATCCAGCGGTACACGGGAAAAGAATAGCAACTTGCGCTGTCGCTTGAGTCGGCAGCAGAATGCTACATAGGGCGGTCGGATCCGCGAGCGGCAACAGGAGAGTCGATGATCGAGGTGCGGGGGCTCAGGAAGTCCATCAGGAACGGGACGAGAACGGTCGACATTCTGCGCGGCATCGACCTCACGATACCCAGCGGGCAGTTCGCGGCCATCATGGGAGCCAGCGGGAGCGGGAAGAGCACCCTGCTCGGATTGCTCGCGGGGCTGGATTCTCCCAGTGAGGGACAGGTAATCCTGGACGGCCTTGATATCTCACGGCTGGAGGAGGACAAGCTTTCCGGAATTCGCGGCACGCGCATCGGGTTCGTCTTTCAGTCGTATCAGCTCATTCCGACTCTGACGGCGCTTGAGAACGTGATGCTTCCCCATGAGCTCAATGCTCGGGGCGATGCGCGGCACAAAGCAGAAGCACTGCTGACCACCGTCGGACTGCAGGATCGGCTGCATCATTATCCGGTGCAGCTTTCCGGTGGCGAGCAGCAGCGGGTTGCGCTGGCACGCGCGTTTGTGCTGGACCCGCCGATCGTTCTGGCGGATGAGCCCACCGGCAATCTGGATACGCGGAACGGGCAGCACGTGCTGGAATTGCTGACGGAGCGGCAGCGCGAATCGGGCACGACGCTGGTGATGGTCACGCACGATCCGCAGATTGCCGAACGAGCGGACCGTCGCATTCATCTGCGCGACGGCGCCGTGGTGGCCGACGAGATGCGGCTGGCGGAGTCGGTGCGATGAAGCCAGATACGGAGAGAAAGAAGAGGCCACTGCCGTGGTCCACCGCGGGGAGGATCGCCTGGCGCGAGCTGCGCGCGGGCAGAACCAAGTTTCTCTTTGTGCTGCTGTCTGTAGCGGTGGGTGTGGCAGCGTTGACCGGTGTGCGCGGATTCAGCGAGTCGTTTGCGCGGGCGCTGTTGCTGCAGGCACGCAGCATCATGGCTGCGGACCTCAGCGCGCGCATGTTCCGGCAGGTCACCCCTTCGGAGCGGCAGCAGCTGGATCAGCTAAGCCGCGAAGGCGTTCGCCAGACCGTCGCGACGGAGACAGTTTCC
>DASSKX010000631.1:0-3976 GCA_035689925.1 Acidobacteriaceae bacterium | reverse complement strand
CGCCAACTCGGAGATGTTCGGATTCACGCCACAACAGCGCGTCATCACCTCTGCCATCGCGCGTTATCTCGGCAAAAGCCGGCCGGAGCGCGAAGGGCGCACCATGCGCCAGGTCCCGCCCGAAGAATTCGAGCACGTGCGCCGCGCCGTCGTGCTGCTGCGGCTGGCCGTCGCGCTCAATCAGGATCGCGCCAGTGACGTGCTGAAAGTGCGGGTGCGCGTATATCCCAAGCGCGTGCTGCTCGAGGTGCTGCCTGGACGCACCGGAGCGGAGTTGGAGCTGTGGTCGCTGCGCAAAGAAGCGGCTTACTTCCGCGAAGTCTTCGGACGCGACCTCTTCGCCGCTTTGGAATAGGAGTAGCCGCCGCGCAAAATGCGCGGATCGACCAGCCAGTGCAGAATTCCCGGAAGCCGCGTGCAGTCCACGCGCGCGATCGCTCCCTTCCGCATGCGCAGGTTGATGCGGCCTGCTGGCACAATCAGTGAGGCGAGAAAGATCGGGATGTTGGGGTTGTGTCCAACCACCAGCACATTGTCATATTTCTCGAGACTGTGAACGAGCGCCTGAAACTTCTGCACGCTCGCTTCCGGCGTCAGTGCGTCTGACGCTTCGATCTTCGAGTCGTAGCCAGTCTCATTGGCGACCAGAGCGGCGGTCTGCAGAGCCCGCTTCAGCGGACTCGAAACAACGCGATCGAACTGCACGTTGAGCGCGCTGAGATAGCTCCCCACCAGCAGGCATTGCTGCTTGCCTTCCTTGTCGAGAGGCCGTTTGACGTCAACAACGGGATTTTTGCGGCGCGTACCCGCGCTGGCGTGCCGAAGAATATAGAGGTTCATCCGTGGATTGCCGAACGTGAAGTGCAGGCCTGTTCCAGCGCCTTTTAACGTGATTGTAACAATCCGAACGCAGATGAATTGTTAATTCTGCGAAGCATCCGCCTTTGCCGGGACAGCGGAGTTCTACGCGCGCCAGCCTGCGGTGAATTCTTCCAGCGTGGGATGGCCCCTGCGCGTGACCGGCTGCGGCGTGGGCATCGGCCCTGGATAGGGCTGGGGATCCGGCTCGGGCGACGGGCCCGGCGCTGGCATGGGCTCGGGTTCCGGCGGTTCGGGCGCGGGCAGCGGTCCCGGGTCGATCCCCGGGAGATTCTGGGCGTCGATCTCGTCCTGGCGGGCCATTGCTGGGTGGGACGGGAAACAGCCAGGTGCGGTTGTATCGTGGAAATTCCAGAGTTCCGAGACGAGTACTCCCGCGAGCAGCGTCCGTGTCGATGCCCTCGCAAATCCTGTTTGCGTGAGCAAACTCCGCCAGGGAGGAATCTCGCGCACCTGCAGCCCCGTCAGCAGCCGAAATGCCGCATACAAGCTGGTGATGAGCATGCGTGCAAGTCGCGCCCGCACCGCTCCTCCGCTCGGAATCTGAAATTCTGAGACCAGCCATCGTGCTCCCGGCGCCAGCGCGGGCCGGATCCCCTCGATCAACCGCGCAGTGTCTTCAGCGTTCAGGCAGTCCAGAAAAAAATGCGTGACCACCAGGTCGTAGTCGCGCCGCGGCGGCTCGAAGGCGCGAGCATCGCAGCAGAATGTCCGCAGCCGCGCTTCGGCGCCGACGCGGGCGACGCGCCTGCGCAGCAGCCGCAGCATCACCGGGCTGGCGTCCACGGCATCCACGTGCAGCGATGGGTGGCGGGCGAGCAGCCGTGCGGTAAAGCGGCCATCTCCATCGCCGAGGACGAGCGCGCAGCGCGCTGCTCCGAGCGCGGGCACGTGCGCAAACCGGCAGCGCTCCAGCATGGGCCCGAAGGAGAGATACTCCATCGCGCGGTAGATGCGGGCGACGCGATCGAAGCGCGCTACAGCTTCCATGTCCAGAGCAGCAGGGTGGGCGTCAGTAACGCGGCGTCTGCGAGAATGCGCAGCGTGAAGGCGGAAAGCATTGCATGCGGATGCTTCTTCAGCGCGCGGCGATGATCGCGATCCAGCGCCAGCAGCAGCAGCGCCGAGGCGGCAATCGAAAGCGCGACTCGGACCTCTTCCAGTGTGCGCATCATGCCAATGACCGCACTCGCAGCGACGGCGATGCAGACGGCCATCAGCGAAACCCGCGACCAGCGTCGGGGATCGCGCGGATGCTCCCAGGCATGAATCGCGGTGCAGTTAAGAAAGCACAGCGCCGCGAAGACAGCGGTAAGCGTGACGAGTTGGCCTCGCAGTTCGCCGGATCCGGACCACGCAGGAACCGCACACGCACAGGCAAAAACAACGCCGACAGCAAGCTCGCGCGGAAAGCGAATCCGGACGAAGCGTTGATGAACAGCCGCGGAATACCCCAGCACCACGGCGAATATCCAGGCATCCTCGTGGCGTGCAACCGCCGGCATGGCCGCGATCAGAAACAGCAGCGGAACGCACGCAGCGCCGGCCGCGATCAGCATCGTGCGCGTGTGCCGGAGATGAAAGAAGTGCCGCTCCCGCAGTTCACTCCTGCGCTCGGGCGAGCGTCCGTCGAGCAGCCGATCGGCAATATAGATCAGCCACGTGCCAATGCCGAGAACCGCCAGCGTAGCGGGCGACGCCTCCACGCCTGCCGCGCGCGCAAGACTCCACGCCCACAGCACCGCCACGGTCGGCGCGTCGAGGCTCAGCAGAGGCCAGTAGACAGGAATAAAAGCAGCGCGCGAACGGCGAACAGCGCGCGCTCCGGGGAACGACGCAACAACAGCCACACTCCTATTTTAGAAGTGAAAGCGGTAGCGCACCTCGCCATAGACCTGACGCGGATCATTTTCGTGGAATCCGCCAAACGTCAGGCTGTTATCGAGCAGGACGCGGGAGTTGGCAACATTCGTTGTGTTCACGTCCACCGACCAGTTCTCGCCGAAATCCTTGCCGAGCGCCGCCGATGCCGTCGTGTGTCCCGGCAGATAATCGCCCTGATACGGCGAAGACGGTGCCGCGTCGCCGTTGCTGAATCCCGACCCGTAATACACGTTGGTCGAGAACCAGGCGCGCGCGGGCAGGCGGCTGTTGAAGCCGACATTCAGCGTATTCCGCTGGTCGTGATCCAGCGGCGTGTAGCCCGGCTCCACGGCGCAGTCCGGCGAATCGGGCGGCGAACAGATGAGCCCTCCGGTGGTCGGGCCGCGCTGCTGGGCCAGTTGATTCGAATACGCAAGATGCACCTGCCCGAAGCGCGCGATCTGCGGCGAACGCACCGTCAACTCCCATCCCTGAATCAGCGCGCCCTCGATTGTCACCGGCACGAAGAGGCTCGACTCGCCGATGTTGCTGTGGTCGAGGAAATTCCCGGCGCGCGTCTTGAAGGTGTCCGCGTCGAGCAGCCAGCCGCGCCAGGGAATCTGCAGCCCGAACTGGTGCTCCTCGTCGCGCTCGCCGTGCAGGGGAACAAAATTGGTGTTCGCGCCCTGCGCGTACGCGAGCGCCGGGCCGGAGATGCTGGTCAGCGGCGGCGGCTGATAGAAGCGTCCGTAGAAACCGCGCAGCACCCAGCCAAGCTTTGGAATCTGCACCGCCATCCCGACGCGCGGCTCGACGGCGTTCTCGCTCCGCGCGCCCGCGAAGTGCGTCTGGCGTACGCCGCCGATCAGCGTGAGCCAGCCTGTGGGCCGAAAATTCTCCTCGACGAACGCTTCTTCTACGCCGCCCGGCACCTTCGACGTCTCAGAGAAATTCGGCGCGCTGCCATCGTTAAATTGTGCGGCGAAAAGATCATTCTCGTGCTGGCCGTATCCGTACAGTCCCGCCTTGAAGCTGTTGCGGCGAACGCTGGACGAGAAGTACGCCTGCGCTCCGACGTACTGTCCCGTCTGCCGCGCGCGCGTGGCGGTCGGCATGTCGTGCGGGCTCGGCTGATAATCCGCGTTGTTGTAGTGGTAGAAAGGCGAAACCTCGAACAACGTTGCTGCGCTCATCGTGTGCACCCACGAGAAGGTCACCAGCCCGTCCGTCTCAT
>DASSKX010000630.1:0-2985 GCA_035689925.1 Acidobacteriaceae bacterium | reverse complement strand
AAGACGCCACTTACAATCACCGCGGTTTTCGTCGTGCTCATGGCGGCCCGTCCGCTGCTGGCTCGACGGCAAAGGGCGGCCGTTCGCACGGAGCCTGTACCGACCCGATCCTGATCAACCATCGCCCAGCGGCTTCGACATACGAATGAAGTGGCAAGGCTGGTTGACCCGTTCGCGCATCTGCTCCGGGATGGGCACCTCGCCCACGGCTGTGTAGCCGAGGTTCGCATAATAGGGCGGGAGTTCGGTACGAAGGTTCACGACTGTCAGGTCCATGCGCCGCGCACCCATCTCACGAGCAAATTCTTCCGCCGCGGCCACGAGGCGCCGCCCAAGCCCGGTTTTCTGGAAGTTCGGAACGACTGAGAGCAGCCCGAGATAGCTCTCTTCACCGTGGAGTTCCACGTACACGCATGCGACCAGCGCAGCGTCGGATTCCGCGACGAGGAAGCGTCCCTTCTGGAAGTACGGCTGGATGCGGACAGGATCCAGGCGTGTGCCGATGTGGAAGAATGCCTCGACGGCAAATGCCTGGTTGATGAGGGTCAGCAGGTTTTCAGTGTCGGACTCATCAGCAAATCGGAACTCCATCGTTCAGCTTCCTCGTGCCTCTTGTTCGTGACGTTCTGCAGAAATGGAAAGGGCCGGGAGCGCTGGCTGCCGGCCCTGGACCTTCCCAGACTTCCTGTTTATTGGGCTCTCGTCGGAGAGCGGCTCAGAGCGGCTTCCTTCTCGGCCAACACTTGTTGCACATGCTGCTCCAGTTGCGCGGCCTGAGGCATGAGGTTGGTCGCCTGCTGAATCATCGGATCCCACTCTGCCTCAACCTTCAAGCCGGCCGTCTGTCCGAACTGCGTGGTGAAGAGCTTCGATTTGATGTTCGTCTTCACCCAGTCGAGGTTGGCGTTCAGTTCCTGCGGCGTGTACTCGATATTCTTGGTCGCCAGATACTGCTTGAAGTCGCTGAGCACCGCGTCGTCGACCTGGAAATCTTTGTTGACGTTCCGGTGGGCCAGGAACTCCTCCGTGAATCCGAGGAAGGCATTGTGCTCGAGCAGAATGTCTTCAAAGGGCGTCGACTTGGGCGGCTCGACCTTCACGTCGGGCGCGATTCCGCCGCCGCCATACACGGTACGGCCAGAGTCGGTCAGCTTCACTTCGCGGTCTTTGTCATTCTGCGGTTTGTTGTGGTTGTAGTAGTAGTCGTAGAGCGACACGCCGTTGTAATTGCGCTGAATCAGACGTCCGCTGGGCGTGTAGTAGTGATAGGTCGTCAGAGCCAGGCCAGTGTTGTCCGACAGCGTGTAAACGGTCTGCACGAGGCCTTTGCCGAAGGTCGTCTCGCCGGCGATCAGCGCGCGGTCGTGATCCTGCAGTGCGCCGGAGACAATCTCAGCCGCGGACGCCGTGCCGTGATTCACCAGAACAACGATGGGGAAGGTCTCGCCGTCGTTGCCGTGGGTGGCCCGGTAGACCTGCTCGGGGAAGGCGCGTCCGCGCTGCGAGACGATGACCTGTCCCCGCTTCAGCAGGCGGTCGCAAACCGCGACAGCTTCCACCAGGACGCCACCGGGGTTGCCGCGCAGGTCGAGCACGAGGCCTTTGAGGTTGTCGGCTCCGAACTTGTTGATGGCGTCGTCGAACTCGCGTCCTGTTGTTTCCTGAAATTGCCGAATGTGGATGTATCCGACGCCGGGCCGGATGAAGTACGCGAGGTCGATGCTGGCGTTCGGAATCTCATCGCGCGTGAGCTGGAAGGTCAGCGGCGTGGTGGAGCCAACACGCGTGACGGTAACGCTGACGCTGGTCCCGCGCGGTCCCTTCAGGCGGTTCGCGACTTCATCGGAGCCCAATCCCGCAGCCGACTGTCCATTGATTCCGGCAATGATGTCGCCCGGATGGATGCCCGCCCGGAAGGCCGGTGATCCCTCGATGGGGTAAACCACGATCACTTTGCCGTTCTGCGGCTGGATCAGCATGCCGACGCCGTAGTACTTGCCGTGCTGATCTTCCTTCATGCGCGCGTACGCTTTGGGATCGTAGAAGCTGGAGTGGGGATCCAGCGTGTGCAGCATCTCCGGGATCGCGCCGTCGTAGATCGCCTTGTCGGGCATTTCGCCGGTGAGCGGCTCCGCGTAATTCTTCGCCACAACGTCGTACACGGCGCCGAACGATTTCAGGCTGTCACGGAAGGTCGACTCATCGGCAGCTGACTGCGCTCCGACCTGCTGGCTGAGGATCATACCCCCCAGGGCGCAGACAGAGAAAAATACAACGAGGGAGAAGAAGGTGCGACGGGTGCGGATGGACATGCTGTCAGAAATCCTGCGCTTGGGTTCGGCGTGGGGATGTGCGATGTCCAGGACCCGAAGCGACTTAAGTCCTAGTATAGCAGCGATTCGGGGCGGGGCCGGGGTGTTTTCCGCCCGCTCGGCCCGCCCCGGCACCCTACTAATTTGGGGGATTGGCGTCCGAGACAGCCTTCGTCTGCCCGGGCAAAATCCGCACCTGGGACCCAAACCGGCGATAGTCCCGGAACTCGAATTCGTTGAGCACCGCCTGCCGCTTGCCTTCCCGCAGGCTGACCGCGCCCCGGTCGGGCATCAGGTAATCGTGGTTGTTGATGGAGACCCAGCTGTAATCCACCAGGATGCTGCTGGCCCGGACATGCAGAAAAGCCGGGATGTCATCGGCATTGATGCTGATACGCCGGACGCTCAGGGTGGCCGGGTCCAGATAAACCTCGCCGTGGAAGCCCACTGTGTGCTGCGTATTGTTCAGCCCCGCGACGTCAAAGCTGGAGTGTTTCTGGTCGACGGTGTATTCGAAGACCTGGACCGGCTGTCCGTCGAGCACCTCCGACTCTTTCCAGGTGAACTTCGCATGGGCGCCTAGGTCGAAGACGGCCCGGAACATGCCTCCAAATTCGCCGTTCGAGTGGGCAAAGTCCACGTCGGCCGGGAGGGCAGAGATCGCTCCTCCGAT
>DASSKX010000629.1:0-6953 GCA_035689925.1 Acidobacteriaceae bacterium | reverse complement strand
GATTCGTCTGGAACAACTCAAGGACGATGTGACGCGCACCGTTCCGCAGAATACGGTCTTCCGCTCCGGTGACATTCTTCGCTTCCGCCTGAGCAGCCATCTGGCGGGCTACCTTTACGTGGTCGACAAGGGTACGACGGGGGGTATCGCGAGGCTTTTTCCCGCGTCAGGGGCGGGAGAGGGCAGCAACCGCATTGAGCAGAACGAGAGCTATCTGGTCCCCGCCAACGGCGACGGGTGGTTTTCTGTGGACGGACCGTCGGGCTTTGACATCCTCTATTTTCTGGTGAGCGATACGCCCATCAACCTGCCGCAGGCAGCGGCTCCGAGTTCGCAGCCGGAGTCGAACGAGGCGCCTCCGCCGGGAATGCTGCCGCGCTGCGACGACAAGATCTTCAAAGCGCGCGGCGATTGCCTTGACGACTCGGCGGGGGTCGCGCCGCTCGCGCCGGACGCTCCCGTGCCGCGCGAACTTATCCCGCTTGCCAGGACAGCATCGCGCGATATCATTCTGACCGATGACGGCGGCGGCACGACCGTGCAGCCTGCCGCTGCGGCGAAGCTTCCGCTGATTTACACCTTCCGTCTGGCGCACCGCGACTAGCGCAAAGGAGATGTTGCATGTGTCGCACTCGTGAGTTCTCCGCCTCAGCGACAGCTTGGCTGGTGGCTTTGCTTCTGCTGACGGGCTTCGCGGCTCGTGCGCAGAATGCTCCGGAGCAGGCGCCTTCGGCCGACCAGCAGAACGGTTCGCGCGATTTAAAGCCGGTTCATCCGAGCGAGAAACAGGCGCCCCTTACGGGAGCTGTGCCGCAGAGCTACGCCCTCGTAGTCGGCATCGCGCACTATGCGAATCTGCCGGCTTCGGCGCAGTTACGGTATCCGGATCGCGATGCGGAGTCCATCTACACGACGCTGATCAGCCAGCAAGGCGGGGAATTTCCTGCGAACCACGTCCACATGCTGACCGACGCCGGGGCGACGCAGAGCAATATCCTCCGTGAGTTGCAGTCGTGGCTGCCTTCCGTTACCGCGCCGAATGACCGCGTGCTGATCTATTTTGCCGGGCATGGATTCATCTCCGGCGGTAAAGGCTATCTCGCGCCCTACGACGTCGATCTGCACAACCTGGCGGGCACCGCGATTCCCATGGAGACCCTGGGCAATCTGATCGGCACGCGCATTCAGGGCAAGTGGAAGGTGCTGCTGACGGATGCGTGCCACAGTGGTGCCATTACTCCGGAGAGCGATCCGACGCAGCTGAACCATTTGCTGCTGGACCTGCATCAGTCCATTTTTTCGCTGACGGCCAGCCGTGATCGGGAGCAGAGCTTCGAAAGCCCGGACTGGGGCGGCGGTCACGGCATCTTTACGTACTACGTTGTGCGTGGGCTTGGGGGCGCCGCCGACGCGAACAGCGATGGAATCGTCACCGCCGACGAACTCGCCGAATACGTGCACACCAACGTCCGCGAGGCGACGCAGGGCCGCCAGAATCCCACGTCGGAGCGCGGCAGCTTCGACCCCAACATGCTGCTGGCGTTCAATCCCGATCACGTGAAAGCCGCCGCTTTGCCTGACCTGCAGTATGGGACGCTGGTCATCCAGACCAACATGGACAACACCGAGCTGTGGCTCGATGGTAAAGATGTCGGCGTCCTGAACAAGGCGACTCCACTGCGCCTGCCTGGACTAGCGCCGGGGTCGCACACCATTAAGGCTGTTCACATGGGCTATCAGCCGGATGGTCCGCGTGAGCAGATCGTCTATCCCGGACAGGAGACGACGGTTTCGGTGCGCATCCTGATCCCGCGGCAGCGAAATCAGGCGGCTGCCGATTTGCTGGACCAGGGCGTGGTGCTCTACAAGAAAGGCTTCGTTGCCAATTACAAGAAAGCTGAGGAGAAGCTCAACCAGGCGGTCGCTCTCGATCCCGATTACAGCGAAGCGTATATGTATCTCGGCCGGGTCGAGGATGCGCTCTGGGAGGACGACAAAGCGACTGCGGCGTTCCAGCGAGCCATCGCCATTGACCCGGATTACGAGGAAGCGCGGGTCAGCTTTGCCTCGGCACTTCTCGATCAGGGCGGCCTTAACGAAGCGGTCCGCCAGCTGAACGCAGCGCTGCAACAGAAGCCGGACGACGCCACGGCGCTGTATCTGCTCTCCCAGGCGTACGCGCGCGAGGGGGACTACGCGGATGGGAAATCGACAGCTTTGCGCGCCATCAAGGCAGCGCCGCAGAATGGCGAAGCGCACTTCTGGCTCGCGGAATGCGAGCGGCATCTGAACGAAGCGCCCGAAGCAGAATCCGAATACCGGCAATACCTGCAGCTCACGAACTTCAATTCAGGTGTGGGCGGCAACGTGAATTATTACGTAGCCGGATTTTTGCTCGGACTAGGGCGGAAGCACGAAGCGGCGCAGCAGGACATTTGGCGCGAGCAGCAGGGCCAGGCGAACCTTGGCATCTGCGACTGCGAGTGGATGCAGAAGCGCGACGACACCGCGATTCCTTATTGCGAAAAGGCGCTTATTCTCATGCCTCAGGATCTTTGGGCCAACTACCGTCTTGGGCTCATTTATGTCGAGAAGGCGAATGCGGGTGCTCAGGGGGCGGCTCCTCTCAGCGCTCAGGCTGTGCTGAATCTGCTGAGTCAGGCCAAAGTTCGTTTCGGCAATGTAGTCGCGGCCAATCCTGATACGGACGAGGCGAGCCGCGCGCGGCAGTATATCGCCCGCATTGATGCGGCTCTGGCCTCGCATCCGTGATCGATTATTCGTGCCGCAGATCGAGATTCAGCACCACGCGAGAGCTCGCCTCTGGCACGCCTGTCTTGCTCACGACATAAATTGCCTTCTCGCCCGCGTTCGACGAATCGTCCACCTTTTGCTCATCGACCAGCGTCAGATCGCGGCTGGCCAGCTGCTGCACAAAGAGGTCCGGGATTTTGTTTTCGGCTATGAGTGTGGCGGGCGCTTCGCTGGAGGGGTTGGGCATGCTTGCCGGCCGATCGCCCTTCAGATTGCGGATCACGCGGTCGATGTCGTCGATGGGCGTGCGGCTGAGGATGACAAAGAGCTTTTCGTCCCCGGGATTCTGATCGAACGCGAAGGATTGCGTGCCTCCGGGCACAAGCTGCGGCTGTCCCGCGGGAATCCTGTTTGCATCCGGGGCAGAGGTGGGTCCTGGAAAAATGGGAGACCACGCGCCCGTCGAACCCTGCTGGATGACATAAAAGTAGCCGGGTTCATTCGCCAACAAGCTGAGCCGAATGTGATCACCGCTGTGAAAGATGGTACCTGGTGCGACCTCGGAATATTGGCCTTCGCCATCGCGCAGCAAGAGCGAGCAACGCAGGCCCAGGCGATTCTCGGCGGAGCGTACAACGTGGGGGGCAGCGCCATAACCGTTATCGCTGACAAGCTGCATCTTCGCCGCGGCTGTCGCAGAAGAAGCAGCGGCGTCAGTACGGTTCGGCGCAGCAGATGCAGCTTCGTTTGCGGACGGCGAATGGCTGCGCGCATGCGATGCGGAATGGCGATGAGAAGCGGGATTAGGAGCGACGGAAATCAGGTCGCTTGCAGACCAGAACGCGTCTCTCACGGCAGGGTGCTGCTGGGCTGAAAGGCTCCACGGCAGAAGCAGGAGCAACGGTGCGGTCAGAGAAAACGTCCTGCGAGCGGTCATGAATCGGTCCTCAGCGTGCGAATTGAGCAGCAGCTTCAGCAGCTTCCGGGTTCTATGCGGAAGGAGCGCTCCGCACACAGCGAAATCCTATCCAGGGCGAGCGCGCATCGATGGGCAGTCCACGATGCGCTGTCACTGCAAAATCGTTGCTGTCCCCGCGCGCAAAACTGCCGCCTTTGATGATGCGCCATTCGCTGGAAAACTGCTGGCCCTTTAACAGCCGCTTCATATTAGCAGTATCCGCCTCGGTTGGGCTGTATGACGACGCGGTCCACTCCCAGACGTTGCCCGCCATGTTGTAAGCACCAATTGCACTGCGGCGTGAAGGGTTTGCAGTAACGGGCTGCAGTGCGGTCGGGAGGCTGTTATCCCAGGCGACGTTCCCCCAGGGATAGGTACGCCGATCCGTACCGCGCGCGGCCTTCTCCCATTCTTCTTCTGTGGGAAGCCGCTCGCCGGCCCAGGCGGCGTAGGCAGATGCGTCTTGATACGATACGCCACTCACCGGGTAATCGGGATGGGTTTCGTAGTCGGGGCCTGGCGGCGGCGCGTGGCCAGTGGCGTCGCAGAAGCGACGGTAGGCCGCGTTCGACACTTCCGTCTCGTCAATGTAGAAGGCAGGAAGTGTCACGTCCTGTCCCGCCGCATCGCCGAACTGAAACGTGCCCGCCGCGACGAGCAGAATGCGGCCATTCGCTGTCGTTATTTCGGATGGAAGAGAGGCGGCCGGCGGAGGCGGCGCGCTCGGTGGTGCCGCCGGGATCTCCGTGTTTCTTCGACCATGCAACCACACTCCAGATCCAATCGCGGCGGCGATAAGCACAAGTACTGCCACGGCGATCGGGATCCAGCGTCGCCCGGTTGGGTGTTGCGCCTCCCTACCGACGGCAGGAACCGCGGCAGGTGTGGCTTGAACGGGGGAATCCCTTACGGCCGGTGGAACACCGGGGGCGACCGGAGTTGCCGAACCTGTGCCGCTGCCGTTTCCGGGTGCTATGAACGATGTCGGGGCATATGATCCCGGAATAGCCGGAGCGACGGCGACGGGCGCCTGATGATCGAGCGGCAATTCGTGAGCGCGATCGATCGCCTGCTGGAGCGCTGGATCAATCGCGGGTCGCAAATCTCCAGGACCGCTGCTGGCACCATAGGTTGTCAGGATCTGGAGCAACTCCGCCGTGCTTTGATAACGGTCTTCGGGACGCTTCGCGAGAAGCTTCTGGACAATGACATCGCAGGGCTGAGGCAGCGCTGGATCGACCGACTGCAGCGACGGAGCTGGTGTGGTCAGGTGCGCCATCTGGATCGCGGTGACCGATTCGTTCTCGAAAGGCCGTCGCCCGCAGAGCAGCTCAAAGAAGACGACGCCCAGCGAGTAGAGATCGCTGCGAATATCGCAGGCTTCTCCGCGAATCTGTTCCGGGCTCATATACAGCGGGGTTCCAAGACTTTCGCCGGGCCGCGTGAGGCCGTCGGAGAGATCATTGATGCGCGAGATGCCGAAATCCAGCAGCTTGATGCGGCCAGACTCATCCAGCAGCATGTTGGCCGGCTTCAGGTCGCGGTGAACGATATGGCGCGTCTCGGCGCAGGAGAGGGCCTCGACTGCCTGCGCGATCACGTTTGCAGCCGCCGGAATGCTCAGCCGTCCAAGACGCCGCAGCACGCTGGCCATGTCCTCGCCGGCAATGAACTGCATGACCAGGTAATGCAGGCCGTTGCCTTCGCCGATGTCGAAAATCGGGACGATGTTCGGGTGATTGGCCAGCGAGGCTGCCATGCGCGCCTCATGCTCGAAGCGGCCGACGATCCGTGGGTCGCCGGAGAGATGTTCGGCGAGGACTTTGATGGCGAACAGTCCGCCATGGACCCGATGTCGCGCAAGGTACACCTGCGCCATCCCGCCGCCGCCGATGCGGCACAGAACGAGGTACTTGTTTCCGACAGCCTCACTGAGACGTTCCTGCTGATCAACCATGGGGAGTGTGCCTGAAGACGATACTGGAATCCTATCCCCGGAGAGCATGGCCGAGCTACATATTTCAAGCGCCAATCCTATAGTTCGACGGTCGTGGACTGATGCACGATGGTCGTCCGCTTGACTGTTCCCTTATCCATCGCCTGGATTCGCACATTCTTTGCTCGCTGTGGCGAAATTGGTTTGGACGAAGTCATTTCCAGTGTTCTCGAGGTATCGTTCCACGCGCATTCGACTTTCGTGAAGCCGCCCTGTTGATACCGAAAACTGGTTCCGTCATCGTCGTACAAGGTCGAGCGGCCATCTGCTCCGGGATAAATCCGCAAGGTAAGGGGCTCTGTGCTCGCCTCCATCGCATACTGCCGCACCGGTCCCATGGGAAGGCAGGCGCCGGCGCGAACGTAGAGTGGGATCGTCGCAAGATCCACTTCGCGGTTCAATTCGGCGCCGCCGCTAACCCGCTCATTCGTCCAGTAATCCCACCACGTTCCCGAAGGAAGATAAATTTTCCTGTGTGTCGCACCCACTTCCAGGACCGGGGCGACGAGCAGATGATCTCCCAGAAGGTACTGATCGGCGACCGCAACACATTGGCGATCGTGCGGAAATGCCGTCCACAGAGCTCGCATCAACGGTAGTCCCGTTCGATGCGTTTGCTCTGCCGCCGAGTAGAGGTAGGGGAGCAGTTGATAACGAAGTTCGAGATACCTGCGGCAGATTGGCTCCACATGCGCGTTGTGCAGATCCTGAGGCGCAGGCCAGTCGCCAAGCGCTTCGGCTCCTTCCAGCGGACCAGGATCACCGGTATTCCAGCCCCACGGCAGGCGTAGCTTCCAGGCGCGGCCATGTGAGCGGAACAGAGGACAGAAGGCGCTGAACTGAAACCAGCGGATGTAGAGCTCGGGCGTCAGCTCGCGGGTCGGGAAGAATCCGCCGGTATCCGTACCCCAATAGGGAATTCCGCACAGCCCAACATTGATGCCGTTGATCACCTGAGCCGTCAGCGCTTTCCAGGTGGAGTCGATGTCGCCCGACCACAGCCAGCCGTAGCGCTGCAGTCCGGCGTAGCCGTTGCGGTGGAGCGCGAACGGCCTGCGCTCGGCGTGCGCCCGGAATTGACCGTCCCAGTACATCTGGTTGCGCTCGAGCCGGGCTTCCACGGGTAGTTCGTCACCCTCATCGGGCCACCAGCCATCGACCCCGATCTGCTCAGCCGGTATGTGCTCGGTCCAGTACGGGACTGCGTCGCCAGGCGTGTGGGCCACGGAGCCGATGTCTGTGATT
>DASSKX010000628.1:0-4791 GCA_035689925.1 Acidobacteriaceae bacterium | reverse complement strand
CTCACCCTGGTACTGGTTATTGTGCAGGGGTGAGTCAATCGAGTACCCGAGCCCATAATTCAGCGTCAGCGCATCCGTCACCTTCCAGGTGTCCTGCCCAAAAACGTAGTTGAGAAAGGCGTCAGCCTGAATTTGGGCGCCGGAACCCTGTGCATAGGTGTCGGGAATGCCCAGCAGGAAATCCAGCCCGGCATCACCCGTCGAGTACGGCCCTGTGCCGTCGAAGGCATACGAGCCGTTGTTCGTTGCTCCGAATGGATTCGAGACGGTGAACCGGCGGCCGTCATAACCGAACTTCAGGCTGTGCTTGCCGACCACCTTGGAGATCGTATCGTCAAACTGTTCCACCTGATCGATACGTGGCTGCGGACCGTTGGTGCTGAAGCCAAGCTCGAACTCCTGTTCGCCGCCACTGACGAACATGGCCGGCAGGCCGGCGCCCGAGGCGATCTGTGGATTGATGTCGAAGCCGACGCTCGAGGGCAGAACCACCTTCTGCGGAGTCACTGCCTTGAAGTTGAACCGCGTCCAGTGCGCCGCCAGGTCATTCACCAGCGTCGGGCTGAACTGGCGAACATAGTCGGCGGTGATCTGGTTGATATTCGACTGGCTCTGATCGCCGAAACCCGGCACCGATGCACCCGTGAACGGCAGCGTCTCCGGCGACTTCGATTTCTGCGTGATCCACAGGCCGTAGAACTGATTGCGCGGGTTCACGGCGAAATCAACTCTGGCAATTTCCTGGTCGGTCGTCGTAGTGACGACTGGATTGAACGTGTAGCCGTACGTGCCGTTGTTTGGTTTCGGCAAATAGGTGCTTACCAGCTTCGCCGCGATTGGATTAAATGCCGTCGTCGGGAATACCCCGCCGTTCGATGCCGCGCAGTCGGCCCAGGTCTCCCCGGCCGTGCACCCCGGAACGGTCACGCTTGACGGAATCGGGTTCGTCGAGAAGGAGCCCGCATCGTAGGAGAAGTCGCCCGCCAGATTCGCCGGCGAGTACACGAGCGACGTGCCGGCAGTGATGCCGTTTGCGGTGCTTCCCTGCGGCACCACCTGCCGAGTGCCCTGATACGCACCGAAGAAGAACAGCCTGTCCCTCAGAACCGGGCCGCCAACGGTTCCGCCAAAGATGTTCTGGTGGAATGGCGTGACTGTGCCCGTATATTTGCCGGTGGTCTTGTGCAGCGTCTTCTGGTAGTAGCTCAACGTGTTCAGGAATGTATCGCGGTAGAACTCAAATCCATCGCCGTGGAAGTGGTTCGTTCCCTGCTTGATCGTCGCGCTGACGATGCCGCCGGAGTTGCGGTCGTATTCCGCGTTCAGCGGGCCTTCAATCAGATTGAACTGATCGATGGCGTCGAGATTGGGCGCGATCGTCAGGGTGTTCAGGGTAATGTCGTTCGTATCCGCGCCATTGACCAGATACTCCGATTGCTGCGTCTGCGCGCCGCTCACCGAAAACGTACCGAAGCGGTCGCTGGACGCCTGCACGCCGGGCAGGCTTAGCTCGAGACCCGTGAAGTTGCGGTTGATGATCGGCAGCTCCACCATCTGCTCGGAGTTCACCACGTTGCTCAGCTGCATATCCGTGGTATCCACCTGCACCGCGGACGCATTCACCTGGACCGTTTCTGCATTCGACCCGATGGTCATCGTGATGTTCTCGATATATTCCTGGTCGATGTTTAGCACGATGCCGGACGCCGTAAACTTCTTAAAGTTCGGCGCGCTTGCCGATACGGCATAGGTCCCGATCGGTAGCTGCGGGAATAGATAGAGGCCATCGGCTCCCGATTGTGCCGTGAACTTTACGCCCGTTGCCACATTCGTTGCGGTGACCTGAACGCCGGGCAGCACAGCACCCGAAGCGTCAGTTACGGTGCCCTTGATGCGGGCATTCGCGTTGGCCGCATAAGCCGTTGTCGTCAGACCAAAAATCAGACAGAGGGCGATGGCAAGCTGTTGCCAGATTCGCAGGGTTTTCATTCTTCCCGTCCTCGTTGGGTTATCTTCCGCTGTTGAAGCCTCGAAGTCCCTCGTTTCCTCCCGCGCAGGAGGCAGACTTTCGAATACCGCTGATAATCGCAATTCGCTGGCCATTTCGTAGCAACCGTTGGACAACCATCCCGCGCGGCATGCATCCCGCCGACTCGAAAACCCCTCGAGCATTGAAAGCGCGGTGTTTAGTCGAGGCTTTCACTGCCGGCTTCCGGGTATAGAAAAGGGCATCCTTCTCTCGGCTCCATTAACTCTCCATGAACCCCGGGGCGCCACTGTTCTCCAGATTTTCATAACCACTGTCCGCGAATGTACGCATTCCCACAGCCTCCCGTTACAAAAGGCCCCCTGAAACGTCTCAAAGTGAGTAACCCGCCAGCTTTCACCGGGTTAACGGCACGAAAACTCACCGTGCTGCGTATGCCAACATAGAGAAGGAAGGAAGCCTCCCGAAGGAAGGCTCACAAATGAACACCCTCAAGACCGCATTTCTGCTGACGGCTCTCACCCTGCTGCTCGTCTTCATCGGCAGCCGCTGGGGCGAAAATGGCATGATCATCGCCTTCGTCATCGCCGCCGGCATGAACTTCTTCAGCTACTTCTATTCCGACAAGCTGGCCCTGGCCATGTACCGCGCGCAGCCCGTCACCCGCGAGCAGCTTCCCCGCGCCTACGAAGTCGTCGAGCGCATGACCGGACGTCTCGGCCTTCCCATGCCGAAGATCTACGTCATCCCTACCGACTCCCCCAACGCCTTCGCCACCGGACGCAATCCGAAGCACGCCTCCGTCGCTGTCACCCACGGCATCCTGCAGTTGCTCAACGATGACGAGCTGGCCGGCGTGCTCGCCCATGAGCTGGGCCACGTCAAGAACCGCGACATCCTCACCAGTTCCATCGCCGCCACCCTCGCCGGAGCCATCACGCTCCTCGCCCGCATGGGCTGGTGGGCCGAAATGTTCGGCGGATATGGCGGCGGCGACCGCGATCGCCGCGGCGGCGGCCTCAGCATGCTCTTCATGCTGATCCTCGCTCCGATCGCAGCCATGCTCATCCAGCTGGCCGTCTCCCGCTCCCGTGAATACGAGGCCGATGCCACCGGCGCGCACATTACCGGCAATCCCTACGCCCTGGCCAGCGCGCTCGAAAAGCTCGACGCCTACTCGAAGCGCCTGCCGATGCCCGGCTCGCCGACCACCGCGCACCTGTTCATCGTGGAGCCGCTCCTCAGCCGCGACTCCTTCGCGAACCTCTTCTCGACGCACCCGCCCATCAGCAAGCGCATCGAGCGCCTTATCGGCCGGCCGAGCCTGTACGGCACGCCGCAGCGGTAGACGAGCTGTTCGCAGTGGTCGGTAGTCCGTCGCAACCGGCTACCGGCTACTGGCTGCTTTTGTTCGCCCATCCCAGTCCATCCGCAAAGGTGCCCGCCTGCATCAGCCGGTCGACCTTCCACTCCGCCAAATCGATGGCCGCTACCTGCCCGCTTCCCGCGCAGGAAACGTACGCCATCTTCTCATCAGGCCGGATTAACACCTCCTGCGGATCCTGCGCCACCGGAATACTCCGCGCCACGCGCATGCTCTGCAAATCGACCACGTCCACCACATTCTTCGCCGGAATCGCAATCAGCAGCCATCGCCCATCGGCCGTCACCGCCGAGCCATACCCCGTCCCCGACAGCGCAACCCACCGCACCACCTTCCGCGTTCCTGTATCGATTGCCGCCAGCCGCGGTTGCGTCTGATCCGCCGTGAATACCCACCGTCCATCCGGAGTCATCGAGATGCGCTGGACCTTCCCGCTCACCGGAATCACCGCCAGCGTCTTCCGCGCCTCCAGATCCAGCACCGACACGCTGCCCGGCCCGACATTCGCTGTGTACCCGTACCGCCCGTCCCGCGAGATCGCCAGCATATGCGACTCCTTCGCCCCAGTCGGCACCTTCCCGACAATCTGCAGCGTGCCCGTGTTGATCGCGGTCACCGCCTCATCCAGTTCCGTCGTCACGTACAGCAGGTGATGCGCCTCGTCGAGCACCGGCAGATGAGGACGCACGCCGCGACCGAAGTCGACCGTCCGCACCACCTTGCGTGACGGCACATCGATGACCAGCATCACCCGCCCATCAATACCCGGACGCCCCACGCCGGAATTGCCGTAGATCGGCAGGTACGCCGTGCGTCCATCAGCCGACACAGCCACCTCGTGCCCCCACTCACCGGCAATCGGCTCAGCAATCGTCGCCAGCGTCTTCCCGCTCGCCGCATCGAGCACGCTCACGTTGTGATCCCGCTGATTCACGACCAGCAGCGACTGCGCGCCCGCACAGCACGCACACACACTCACCGCCAGCAACACGCATATCCAGCTTTTCCGCATAGCCCGCGACTATAGCAGACGAACGCCGCACCTCAGCAACGTCGCGTTCGCATCAGCCACCGGCTACGGGCTACTGGCGACAGGCTGTACTCTGTTCTGGAATGAAAACCCTCACCCGCACCATCGTCTGGCTGGCGCTCATCGTCTGGCTCGGTGGGCTCTTCTTCTTTCCCATCACCGCCGCGGCCGCATTCACCATCATTCCGGACACGCACGCCGCCGGCAGCATCGTCGCCCGATGCCTCGGCATCCTGCATCACGAAGGGATCGTCGCCGGCGGAGTGATCCTCGTCTTCCTCGGCATCGGACGCGGCACCCGCGCATACGCCGCCGTCGGTATGGCCGCCGTCGTCACCCTCATCATGGTCGGCCTCACCGCCTTCTCCCAGTACTGGATCATCCCCCACA
>DASSKX010000627.1:0-15982 GCA_035689925.1 Acidobacteriaceae bacterium | reverse complement strand
GCTCTGCGCCAGAACTGCCGCGCTTCATCCAGCGGTTCTTAATAGCGATGCATCCACTACTTCGCGCGGGCACACGCCTCCGGTTGGGATTTGGCGCTTTCGCCTCCGCTGTTCACAGCGGTCACCACGTAGCAGTATGTTGAGCCGCTTACAAGTTTCGAATCGAGGTACGTTGTCGACGCGGCAATCGTGGCCGTCGGTGCGGACGTATACGATCCACTATTGAGGCGGCGATAAATCTTGTTCTGCGTAATTCCCGGACTTGCGGATTGGGTCCAGCGCAAGCTCACAGCGCCGCGCGGAGGGCCGGTGGAAGCCGATACGTTGGTTGGCGCCGCCGGCGGCGTTACTACCGCGGTCGCATTGACTTCGGGTGAGTCAGCACTTTCTCCACCCGCATCCGGACCCGCGCTATACGCTGCCGAAACCACATAGTAGTAAGTCGTTCCGTTGGCCAACCCGGAATCGGTGTAGCTGGTCGAAGTCGTGCAGCCGACCGACACATATGGTCCACCACTGACGAGCGAGCGCTTCACGTGATAGCTCGTCGCGCCCGTTGATGCCGGCCAGGACAGCGTGACCTGGCCGGAGCTCCCCGCCGTAGCGTTGAGGCTCGCTGGCGCCGCAAGATTCACCAGCAAAGTGGTCGAAGACGTATGAGTGATCGATCCAGATGTTCCCGTCACCGTGAGTGACAGTGCATAGGGGGCAGTGCTCGTGGTCGTGTTCATAGTGAGGGTCGATGAGCCGCTACCAGCGATTGAGGACGGACTGAAGCCGCCGCTCGTGATCCCAGTTGGGAATCCAGATTCGCTGCCAACGCTGAGGGTTACTGCACCATTAAATCCGCTAAGCGGCGTAACCGTCACGGTGAATGTTGACGACTGGCCGGGAATCACGGCATTCGCCGAGGGGCTGACCGCGATATCAAAATCGGGGCTCGCGGGCAGAACGGTGATGGTTCGTACCGGCGGGCTCGGATCGGAGTTGCCGACGCTGTCGATCAGGGTAAGCGAATCGACGTACTCTCCTGCCGTACTGAAGCTGATGCTGCCGGGGTTCTGTGCTGTTGAACCTGCAGGTGATCCGCCGGGGAAGACCCACGAATACTCTGCGGACGCGGAGGTTGTACTGAAGGAAATCGATGCCCCCGCACCAACCATGACATCAGATGCAGGCGTCGAAATGGTGCCTTTCGGCGGCGTTGTTGTGTACGGGGAGAGCTGAATAAATTGTGCGATCGACGGCACACCCGCGCTATCGAGCAGGAAGAGCATGTAATACCCCGGCGGGGCGATGTTGCCATCCGGCGGGCTTATCAGGTTGAGCGAGCCCGAGCCCGTGCACGCAGGTTGCGGCGCCGGACCGCACAGACCGATTAAACGCTGGTCCATATCGAAAGCGTGCGTCGCTGACCCGGTGCGAGCCAGCACGGCAGAACTGATCGGTGAGGCGCTGGTGTAGTTTACGTAGAAGGTGGCGTTGTAGCCGATCACTCCAGGCGTAACTCCCGTGATGGTTGGCCGACTCGAGATCAGATTGTCGTTTGCGTCAAACAGGTACGGTGGCGAGTAGATCTCGATTGCGGGTTCGTAGCTCCCGCGATTTCCTGGATTGCTGCCCATGCTTAGTACGGTGGCATCAGGCAGAAGCAAGGCTGTGGAGTGGTATAGCCGAGAGTAGGATGCGGTTCCGCCGGAGCTGAATGTCTGTGTGACGGGATCGTAGAGATCGGCGCGCTTGCCTGCAGTGTCGGGACTCTCGTTGTTCAGCGAACCCCCTTCCGCGAGCACTTTTCCATTTGGCAGGATGATCGCGTTCATCTGAATACGACCCGTCGACATATTCGGTCCTGGTATCCAGGCCGGTGTAGCGGCGGAAAGATCGATGGTCTCGGTAGTCGCGGTTGCCGGATTGTTCCCGCCGAAATTCATCACTTTCGGCGTGTAGTTGGGTGGGAGGAGAGGAAGGAGAACGGCGGAACCGTATGACCTGTTCATGGTGGTGGACGCCGACTGCGTCCATGACCCAGCAGCGGGATCGAATATCCAGGAAGAAGAGTTGTTCCCTCCAGCACCTTGCCCCGTGTAAAACACCTTTCCATTCGGCAGTAGAAACATGCGTGGGTAAAGAGGAGGAGAAAACGGCGCGGAAACTGGGCTGCTCCAACCGGCGCCCGCATGCGCGAGGTCATAGATTTCAGTTGTGTTGTTGGTTCCGCCGCTAAGATTGAGGCCTGAGAAGGCCATTACGCGCCCGTCGCCCAGCGCAGTAGCCGAACCGTACCATCGACCGTCGTGCATGTTCTGAGTCTGGGCGAAATGGGTGGTAGCCGGATCGAAGATGGAGGCGCGGTTGTCACCCGTGAATGAATAATCGGACGTCCCGCCGATTACGAGGGGCCGACCATCGGGTAGTGTAACGGTGCCGCTGCAGAAGACATCGTAGTTGATTTCCTGAACCGTGATGCTGCTTCCGGTGGTGCCCACGGGGTCCCAGAAGGCGTTGCGGTAGCTCTCGGATCCGAGAGAGTTGTTCGAGGCGTCGTTCTCTGATCCTGCGACGATCAGGACTTTCCCCGTGTGCAGCAGAGTTGCAGAGATCGGATTGATGGGCATCAGGTAGGGCAGCGTTCTCCAAACACCCTGGACATGCGGAACGTTTGCAGAGCATGTCTGCGCGATGGAAGGAACGGGCGCAACCCCGGCCCCGAGCAAGACCAAAACGGTCGCGCCTGCCATTGCGGCCCTTCCGGGCGCTCTGAGCTCTCTCAGTCTGCAAATCTTGAAAAGGGGGGATCGGTAGAAGCCTGGAATGTAACCCATGGTACGCATATAGCAATCTCTCCAGTCCCGAGCGAACGCCAGGACAACGGCCCATGTGCGGGGGATTGCATTAGGGGATGGCCCTGATGCTTAGTCTCTTTGCAGGGGGCCTGTCAATGGATTTCTTTGGAATGTTCATGATGTCCAGTAGCGGCATCGAAGAAGGAGACGAAGAGACGGCGCGTTGTGGCCGAGTTGCCGCATCCCCGAGGAGGTGCCCGGCTGGCGAAAGCCAATGGCGCGTCCAGTCACCTGCCGCTTTGGTTCTGGAGGATTTCCACGGCCAAATCAGCCTTTGCATGCTACGCCCCCGGGTATCCGCCACGAACAACACAGCATCCGAAGGGATGAGTTCCCAGAAACATCGAGCGAGCAGGAGGTTGTATGCCCGACGCAAAGAGCCCACAGAGGAAGCCGCCCTCCAAAATTCTCGTCGACGGCGGCGATCCCCAGGAGACGAAGCACATCCGGGAATTGCTGGGCTTCGTGGACGGGCAAACGACGAATCCATCGCTGGTGGCGAAGAATCCCGAGGTCGCCGGTCTCGTCAAGTCCGGCCAGAAGCTGAGCGAGTCCCAGGAAACCGCGGAGTATAAGAAAATCGTTCAGACGATCTCGCCGCTGGTCGGCGATGCCGGTGTTTCCATCGAGGTCTTCGCCGATCTGAACACCACCGCCGACACCATGCTGCAGCAGGGGCGGGAGATGTTTTCGTGGATCCCGAACGCTTACATCAAGTATCCCTGCACGGCTGAAGGGCTGAAGGCGGCGCAGAGATCAGTGGCCGAAGGCCTGCGCGTCAATATCACCCTGTGCTTCTCGCAGAGCCAGGCGGCGGCTGTTTACGCGGCCACTAAGGGCGCCAAGGCTCCCGTGTACGTGTCGCCTTTTATCGGGCGGCTCGATGATATCGGCCAGAACGGCATGGACCTGATCCGGAATATCAAGCGCATGTATGCCGGCGGCGACGGGCACGTGCTGGTGCTGGCGGCCAGCATCCGCAGCCTGCAGCACCTGCTCTGCTCCTTCCACTATGGAGCGGAACTCGTCACGGTGCCCGCAAAGACTCTGGAAGAGTGGGCGGCCCAGGGCAAGCCCCTGCCCGATGCAAATTTTACTTACAGTTCAAGCGGCGCGGAGATCGCCTACGAGAATCTCGATCTGAACCAGCCCTGGGAGAGCTTCAACATCCAGCATGAGCTGACCAGGAAAGGCATCGAGAAGTTTGTCGCCGACTACCAATCGACGATCCGCCAGGCCTCGTAAGGTCTTCAGCTCCGATGCCAGCAATGGGCCGTTATTCGTCACGGGCTGGAGCCTTCTCGCTCCTGTGTCCGCGGATCCAGCCACTCGCCTCCCTACAATTCGCGCAGGGACACAGCAACTGGCCGCAGCGCCGCGCGCACAGCGGGCAGCAGACCGCCGAGAACGCCCATCGCCAGGGCGAACACCACTCCCAGAACCAGCAAATTGAAAGTGATCCTGAATGCAAAGGCGATGCTCGAGAACGTCGAGAAGTTCATCGTCTGGGTGGTCATCCCGTTCAGCGGAAGCACGGCCACACAGCCGAGGATGCCGGCAATCAGCGAAATAAGCAGCGCCTCGAACAGGAACGAGAGGATGACGTTCCAGCTGGAGAAGCCGAGCGCGCGCATGGTGGCGATCTCGCGTCCGCGTTCGGCGACCGCCGAGTACATCGTGTTCAGAGCGCCGAAGACCGCCCCGATGGCCATGATGGCCGCCACGAGCCCGCCGAGCACGGTGATCAGCCGCGTCATCGCTGAGGATTGCTTCGCGTAGTAATCCACTTCGCGTTCGACTTCCAGATTCAACTGCGGATCGGAAGTGATCGAGTCCTTAAATCGATCGAAGGCCGCGGGCGAAGTCAGGTGAACGGTGGCAGACTGGAAGATGTTTTCCGGACGCTTCAGCACCTCGTTCAGGATGCGCGCGTCGCACCACACTTCGGAATCGAAGGACGAGCCGCCCGCGTCGAAGACGCCGACCACCTTCCAGTGCCCGCCGCCGAAGTTCACCGTGTTGCCAAGGGTCAGGCCTGCGTAGGTTTTCGAGGCGTTCTTGCCGACCACAAGCTCATCCAGGCCCGAATGGAACATCCGCCCCTGAACGACCTTCACGAATTTGCGGATTTGCAGCACGTTGGGCGCGACGCCGCGAACCTCCACATTGGCATCGGTGCCGGTGCTGATGAGCGGAATGGGCACGACCCCAACCACTTCCTGCGTCACCAGCGGCTGGCCCGATTCATCGCGCTGGACCCCCGGCTTATCCTGCACCAGCTTCACGGAATCGAGCGTGATGCCGCCCATCATCTCCGAGGTCGATCCGGCACGCATCACCAGCGCGTCATCGGGCGAACCGGAGGACACCAGCGTGGCCCGGAAGCCGCGCGCCAGCGAAAGCATGGCAACGAAGACGCCCACCGTGCCGGCGATGCCCAGGATGGCCACGATGGTCGAAGTCCAGCGCGCGCGAATGCTGCGGAAATTGTAGGAAATGGGCACCGACCCGATCAGCGGCGCCAGCAGTCCGGCAAGGATCCCGCCAACAATCACCAGAACCAGCAGCAGAGCAGCGACCGCTGCCAGAGTTATGACTCCACCGAAAAGAAGTTTTGGCAGCATGTTCACACCCTCCGGAGCGCATTCACCACGCGCATGCGCATCGCGCCGTATGCGGGAAGAATTCCGCTGGCGAAGCCGACCGCCAGAGCGGCGATCAGGCCGTACACCAGCGTTTTTGCCGTAACGAACAAGGGCGGCAACAGGCCGGCCGTGGCGCGGCTCAGCACCGGAATCGCACCCAGCGCAAGCAGCAGACCGATGCAACCGGCCAGCGCGATTACGACCGATTCGCCCAGGATAAACCCAAGGATCGCGTGATCCGAGAAGCCGATGGCCTTCAGCACGCCCAGTTCACCCGTGCGCTCGCGCACCGAGATCGCCATGGTGTTTCCGGTGACCAGCAGCAGCGTGAAGAAAACGACCGTGCCGATGGAGACGATCAGGAATTTGATATTGCCGAATTGCTTCACCCAGCCCTGCGCAAAGGCGGATTCCGTCTCCGTCCTCGTTTCGTAGGGCGCGTTGATGTAGGCATTGTCGATCGCCTTGGCAATGCGCGGCGCGTCGTCGGGGTTCGCGATGCGAATGACGTACCAGCCCACCTGTCCCTTCATTGCAGCAGGGACGCTCTCTTTGAAGTATTCCCACTGGATCCAGAACTGCGTCTCGTCGTCTTCCCGCTTTTCGCCGTGATAAACGCCGTCGATGTTGAACTCGAACCGCTTATTCTGCAGCCCGTACAAAGTCGTTGCGATGGGAATGCGATCGCCCATCTTCCAGCCGAAGCGCTTCATCGTGGCCGCGCCGACAATCGCGCCCTGCCGATCTTTCAGAAACGTATTCCACTGGTCGTCCGGCACGATGAGTTCCGGGAAGACCTGCCGCTGATTTTCCGGATCGATCACAAACTGCGGGAAGAAATTTTTCGGGTCCTGATAGACGCCGCCAAACCAGTTATTGTGCGTGATGTACTTCACGCCGGGAATGCGCAGGATTTCATCCCGGTAGGACAGCGGAATGGTGTTGATGATGGAGGTGCGATTAATCGTGACAAGGCGATCCGCGCTGACGACGTCCGCTCCGCGGGTGAATGCGTCGTTCACCACACCGAGCAGCGCAAACAGGAAGAGCGCCACGGCGAACGAGCCGATGGTCAGCACCAGGCGGATCTTCTTGCGAAGCAGATTGGCCAGAATCAGTCTGCTGAATTTCATCAGACACCTCCCGCGATCGCGCCCTGCCGCGTTTCTGCCCCCACGAGCACGCCCTTGTCGAGGTGGAGTGTCCTCTTCGCCTCGCGCGCGACCAGCGGATCGTGCGTCACCATCAGCACGGTCTTGCCGTACTCCTGCACGAGCCGTTTGATCAGGTCCATCACCTCGTCGGCGCTTTTGCGATCGAGGTCGCCAGTCGGCTCGTCGCACAGCAGGAAGGTCGGGTCGGCGACGATGGCGCGGGCAATAGCAACGCGCTGTTCCTGTCCGCCGGAAAGCTGGCGGGGATAGTGGTGCAGGCGCTCCCCCAGGCCGACGATGGAGAGGGCTGTTTCGACGTGCTTGCGGCGCTCCGCTTTGGAAAGCTTCGTCAGCAGCAGGGGCAACTCGACATTCTGAAACGCGGTGAGCACGGGGATCAGGTTGTACATCTGAAAGATGAAGCCGACGTGACGCGCGCGCCAGTCGGTCAGCTTGCCGCGCGACATGTGCGTGATTTCATCGCCGGCGACGCTGATGGTGCCGCGCGTGGGAACGTCGAGGCCGCCCAGCAAATTCAGCAGAGTGGTTTTGCCCGAGCCGCTCGGTCCCATGAAGGCCACGAAATCGCCCTGATCGACGTCCAGATTCAGGCCCTGGAGGACGTCGATGTCCTCGGTTCCGCGGCGGTAGGTTTTGTCCAGACCGCGCACCTGAATCAGACTGCCCGCTGTTCCATTACCGTCGACGCGTACCATGATCCACGCTCCTAAGCTTTCGCCATGTGACTGCCGGGAGGGGCCGCACTTCCTGGGTACTACCGCCTGATCGTCACTGCTTCGCCATCCTTCAAATCGGCCGGCCCCTGCACGACGATTGTGTCGCCGGCGGAGAGTCCCGCCAGAACCTGAGTTTGCCCGCCATTGCTCGCGCCGACCTTCACGGCGTGGCGCTCCACGTGATCGCCTTTCGCCAGGAAGACGACCTTCTGCCCGCCTTCGTCGCGGACTGCGTTCTGCGGCACCAGCATGCCCGCCGGCGCTTGCTTCGCCTGCTTGTCTTCTTCGCCCAGGAAGGTCACCTTCACGCCCATATCGGGCAGAATGCGCGGATCGAGCTTGTCGAAGCCGATGCGCACCTCGACGGTGGCTTTCTGCCGATCGGCGGTGGGAATGATCGTCCGCACATGGCAGGGAATCTTCCAGTCCGGATAGGCATCCAGAACGGCAGTCACTTCCTGGCCCGGTTTCACGCGCGCGATGTAGTTCTCGTTCACGTCGACTTCAATTTCGTTCGAGGCCATGTCGACAATGGTCGCGATTCCGGTGCGCGTGAAGCCGCCGCCGGCTGAGATCGGCGACACCATCTCGCCTACCTGCGCGTCTTTGGAAACAATGATCCCGTCGAAGGGAGCGCTGATGACGCAGTTGTCCACCGCCTGCTGCGCCTCTTTGACACGCGCGTCCCCTGCGATCACCTGTTGCCGCGCGTAGTCGATTTTGGCGCGCAGACTATTGGCGGTCATCGTCGCATTGTCGAGCGCTTCCTGGCTCTGGACCCCTGCCGTTCTCAGCACCTGTGCGCGGTGCAACTCGATCTGCGCGTTCTTCAGCTGCACTTCAAGGTCGGCGATGCTGGCCTGCGTCGCATCGCGATCCGCTTTGGCCGAAGCCAGCGCGCGTTGGGCATCGGAATCGTCCAGCGTCGCCAGCACAAAGCCCTTACGGACATGCATGCCTTCGGTAAAAAAGACGCCGGTCACGCGCCCGGTGATTTTCGCCGCCACCGTCGCGCGCCGCTGCGGGGTCACGTAGCCGCTGGCGTTCAGCAGCGCCTGGGGCCCGGTCTCCGCCGCCTCCACCGTGGCGACCTGTACCGACGGCGCCCGATGCATGTACACGTACGCGCCGCCCGCGATCAGCAGTGCGGCCAGTACCACAAAGAAAAGAATCGCGATGCGCTTTCCAGCTTTGCGCGAGCCCCGCTTGTGGGCGTCAATACGCAGCGCTCCCAGGTCCGGTTTGGCAGGTGTTTCGAGCATACTTTGCAATGGATTTACGTTGGTCCTCCAGCATATGTTCCGCGCCGCAGCCGCACAAGGTTACGGCGAAAGATTCCGCAGCGAAGAAAAAGAGAAACTCAGCATAACATCCGGCGTGTCGGGATGCTACCGCTGGCCGCGCCGGCGGACTCTGATCTTCAGGAGGAGCCCGCATGGATCGCCAGCCCACCCTCTTTCCTGAGCTCGGAGACCCGCCTGCAGAAGCGCAGCCTCGCGGCTTCCGCTATCGGGAGGAGATCCTGAGCGAAGAGGAGGAGGCTGCCCTGGCCGCATCGCTCGCGCAGCTGGATCTCAAGCCATTTGAGTTTCACGGCCACGTGGGCAATCGCAGAGTGGTCAGCTTTGGGCTCGAATATGACTACGGTCGCCGGTCGGTCGAAGCGGCGCCGGAGATGCCTGCCTTCCTCGCCGGTCTCCTTGTCCGAGCCGCCGAGTTCGCCGGGTGCGAGCAGGCGGCCTTCCGGCAGGTCGGAGTGAACGAGTACCGCAGCGGCGCGGGCGTCGGATGGCACAAGGACAAGCCCCAGTTTGGCATCATCGTGGGAGTCTCGCTCCTCGGGCCGGCCACCATGCGATTCCGCAAAGCAGAGGGCGCAGGGTGGATCCGGGTGTCCCACCCGTTGCGGCCTCGTTCGATTTACATCCTTTCCGGCGAGGCGCGGACCGAATGGGAACACAGCATTCCTGCGGTCGATCAGCTGCGCTACTCCATTAATTTCCGCACGCTCTCGGACAAGTCGCCGGCCTGAGCACTTCGCCATCACGAATCGCCGGGGTGCCTGATCCGCATCTCCACGCGCACGCTGCAAACGGTATCATGCACGAGTTGTGGAACTCGCTCCGGAACTCGCCGCGTGATGCAAATGCGAAGCGCTCGGCGGTTCATGGAAATGGAAGCGCCGGTGTTCCGGCAGAAACCGAAGGGAGCTGAATCGTGAACGTTCGCTTGCTGACATGGTGCGCGCCCGCCGTGGCGCTGATCGCCCTGACCGCTTCGCCGGCGCCTGCCGCCGCGCAGATTGCGGCAACGCCGCCGATGGGATGGAACAGCTGGAATCATTTTCATCGCAACATCAGCGATCAGATCGTGCGCGCGCAGGCGGATGCGATGGTGTCGAGCGGCATGCGCGATGCGGGCTATGTGTACGTGAACATCGACGACACGTGGCAGGGGGACCGCGACGCCCAGGGAGTGATTCATCCGAACAGCAAGTTTCCGGACATGAAAGCGCTGGCGGATTACGTCCACAGCAAGGGCCTGAAGCTGGGGATCTACTCGTCGCCGGGGGCGAAGACGTGCGCCGGCTATGAAGGCAGCCTGGGCCACGAGCAGCAGGATGCGGACACCTACGCGCAATGGGGCATCGACTATCTGAAGTACGACCTCTGCGGCCTGCGCACGCAGTTGCAGGCAGCGCCCAGTCCGGAGGCGGCGCACCAAATGATGGTCGACGCGTATACGAAGATGCGGGACGCACTGAAGAAGGCAGGGCGGCCGATTGTCTATAGCCTCTGTCAGTACGGCAATGACGCGGTGTGGAGATGGGGCACGGATGTGGGCGGCAATCTGTGGCGGACGACCGGCGACATCAACGACCACTACAACCGGATGGAGGAGATCGGCTTCAGCCAGGCGGGACTGGCGCGTTTCGCCGGGCCGGGGCACTGGAATGATCCCGACATGCTGGAGGTGGGCAACGGCGGCATGAATGCCGATGAGTACCGGACGCACATGAGCCTGTGGGTGATCCTTGCGGCTCCGCTGCTCGCCGGCAACGATCTGAGCACCATGACGCCGGAGACCATTGCGATGCTGACGAATCGCGACGTGATCGCGATCGATCAGGACCGGCTGGGCCAGCAGGGCGACCGCGTCTATGCGGAGGGGCCGATTGAAGTCTGGGCGAAGCCGCTGGCCGACGGATCGAAGGCCATCGGCATCTTCAATCGTCACCCGCGCCCCATGGCGGAGACAGTGGACTTCGGCCGCCTCGGCTTCCACGGCACCGTGCATGCGCGCGACATCTGGGACGCGAAGGACCTGACCATCTCCGGTTCACAGACCTTCACGATTCCCGGCCACGGCGTGGTGCTGCTGCGCGTGAAGTAATCCGTTGCGGGTATCGCCTCGCGCCTGCATTCGCCGAAAATACTCCAGGCAAAAAAATAGCCGGGCCATTGACGGCCCGGCTGATCAGCTCCGGCAACAGGAGGCCTTGTTGCCGGAGCTGCATTGGTATGCACGTTAGAAGGTGATGTGGCCGGCGAACTGCCAGTCGCGGTTGCCCGATGCGCCCGTCACGGTACCAAACGTGGTGGAGGTCGGCGACCAGACCAGGTTGCCCGAACTCGGGGTAGAGAAGTTGACGTGGTTGGCTACGTCAATGCAGTCGGCCTCGAAGACGAACTGCAGGTTTTCGTGGATGGGGAAAGACCGGCGCATCCCCGCATCCCAGTCCCAGTTACTGGGACCAGTCAGGCCATAGGCGTGCGTACGCGGCGCGTTGCCGATGAGAGGCTCGTACCCGGCACTCTGCGGCGTTGCGAAAGCCGCCTTATCGATGTACTGCACTTTGCCCAGAGAAGCTGCCTGGTAGCCGTTCGGGCCTCTGCCCCACTTGCCGTTGATGCGCGCCGGGCCGCTGAAGGCCCCGTTCTTGTCGGGCATGCACTCGCCGACCGCGGTTAGACAGTTGGTTCCCCAGGTGACCGCAATGGGAGTGTCGCTGCGGTAGCTGTAGATGCTCGAGAGTTGCCAGCCACCTCCCAGCCAGCGCACCGCGCGTGAATCGTTGCCGATGTGACCCTTGCCGAACGGAAGCTGCCACACGCCGAAGGCGTGGAAGATGTGCGTCATGTTATCCGCAGTGAGGGAGCGGTCGATGCGGTCCTGCTTCCAGTTGTGCCCGCCTCCGGAGATCGCCGCCGCCGGTATGTCGAAGCCGCTGCGAAAGGTACCGTCATCGCCCACGTTCTTCGCGAAGGTGTAATTGACGTTGAAGCTCAGCCCGCGGCTCATCTGCCGCTCCAGCGTTGCCTGGAGCGAGTTGTAACTGAAGTTGCTGACGTTGCCCCAGGTGTCGCTGACGCCGCTGTACTGCGGGAAATGCTTCAGCAATTGCTGAATGCTGGCGGAACTGCTTTTGGCAGCAGCCGCCTCAAATGGCCCGGGAGCGGAGACGTTCGGGAAGTACTGATGCAGGATCGCCACATTCGCCGGAGTTGCCGCCGCGGTCAGCAGGGGCGCCTTTCCCGACGAGTCCGCAACGCCGCCCAGCGTGGCGAGATAGACCGGATTCAGTTCGTTGGTCCAGTAACCGCGCGCGTTGCTTCCGGTTGTGCCGGAGTTCACGATGAAGTGGCTTTCGTTGCCGACGTAGTTCAGCGCCAGCGTCATCTTGTTCGAGATGGCTCGCTCCACGCCAAAGTTGAACATTTCGATCTCCGGTGCGCGTCCGGAGAAGTAGGGATCCGCGTAGCCCACGCTGCTGGCGCTCTGGAACTTGCCGGAAGCGTCCAGATAGAACCCAGTATTCAGCGTTTGCGCCGCGAGTCCCGGGCTCGGGGGAGCCGGATAAACGAATCCGCGCCCGAAGAGATCGGTATTGGCGATCCCTGCCGCCGTGAAGTCGGCGCTGTTATTGAGATAGAACGACGGACCAGCGTCCGGGCCGGTCGTGCTTTCCGGCCGTCCAATCGCGGTCACGTTGAACCCGGTCTGGCCGGTTCCGTTCGCCGCGCCCCCGCGTCCGCCGACGCCGCCGGCTTGCGTGAAGACCTGAGCAAATCCGGCACGAATCACATTCTTCTCGCCGATCTGCCAGGCGAGCCCGACGCGCGGTCCCCAGTTGTTCCAGTAGGTCTTCACCGGAGTCGTGCACATACAGCTCACGCCCGGTCCACCCCAGTCGCCTGCAAACTGCAGCAAGCCGGGTGTGCCCATGATGGGGTTGGTCAGGTTCGGGTTCAGGAAGGTCCAGCGGTTGTGCTCTTCGTGGTACGGCGGCAGATAATCCCAGCGCAATCCCAGATCGAGCGTCAGGTTTTTTGTGACCTTGTAGCTGTCCTGCACGTACGGCGAGATGACGTGGTAGCGTCCGCCCAGTTCGCTGACCGGCTGCAGGCCCAGCGACGGTGAGCTGCCCGGCGAGCCGCCCACTCCACCCAGCAGGAAGCTGGCATACGAATAGCCGGTCTTGGGGCTGGTGCTGATCGAATTGCCCTTGTCGAACTGAGCGGTGGTGAACACATCGAAGGGAAGCTGCAGAACGCCGCTGTACGTCGAGGGATTCGCGTTGTTGATTTCTTCCCACTCGTACGTGAGCCCGAAGGTGAGCGAATGCTTTCCTTTGACCCACTGCAGGTTATCGGTGGCGGCGTAGTTATTGGGCGTCGTCAGCTGCGTCGAAACAGAGTTGCCGTAGCCCGTCCACTGCGTCTGCGCGGTGCCCACACTCGTGTTGCTGCCAAAGCTTTCCTCCGGGAATTCCTCTGCTGCCTGAGCGCCGTTCGGCGGCAGGTCGGTGATGCCGAACGCTGAGGGTTCCCACTGCGTCTTCCCCTGCGTCGCGTTCTCAATTTTCTGGAAGAAGCGGGTGTACGAGAACTTGATCTGGTTCACCAGGTTGGGAGTGAACGTGTAGGTGTCGCTGACAACGTAGTCCTTCGGCCAGATATTCGCGTAGTCGCCGCCGGTGTAGGGAAGCGGCAGCAGAGGCGTGCCGAAGTTGTTCAGGTAATTCACCGCGCCCATCGCTCCCTCGGTGGACAGGCGGTGCTTGTCGCTCAGATCGAAGTCCACGCGCCAGTCGATTGCATGGTTGTTGAATCCCCGCGGTAGTCCACCCAGATAGTTGTTCGACAGGCTGGAGTTGCTGGGCGCCGGCAGGAAGGATTCCATTTTCTGCGCGATCGGCGATATTTCGCTGTCCGGAATGACGTTGTTCGTCGGCACTCCGTTCTTGAGTCCCTGGAAGGGCTTGCGCGTGCAGGTGCTGCCCGCGCACGTTGTGGTGGTCGGATCGAAGATGATCGGCGCGCCGGTGGGGCTCAGTTCGGTGAAGTCTCCCTTGCGCATCAGTGCGGTCGGAACCGTGTACAGCGAATAATTCGGGCCGAGCCGCTCGAAGTAATTGTCATAGGCGAAGAAGAAAAACAGCTTGTTCCCGGTATGCGGAACCTTGCCGCCGATCGTCGCCGAAATCTCGTTCTGATGCTCGGAGGGTTTGGGCGCCGCAACCGTCTGGCCCGCGGCATTCTTCGTCGTCGCGCCCTTGGCGGTAAAGCCCCACGTATCGAAGATCGTGTTGCGGATGAAATCAGAAACTTGGCCGTGATACTTCAGGCCGCCCGATTTCATTGTGAAGTTCTCCGCGCCCGCTCCCATGAACTGCGCGGGAGGCGTGCTGGTCAGCACCTGGAACTGATCCACTGCATCCAGATCCATCGCCTGCGAGACCAGCCGGTTGTCGCCCTGCTGGTTGATGGTCTCCGCCGGCATGCCATCGAGATAAAGCTGGCCGAGGTAGTTGCCGGTGCCGCCGATGATCGGCAGGCGCGTCCCGCCCTGCGCTCCTGGCGTCAGCACCGCAAACGCCGTTGGATCGCGCTGCTGGCCGTTCACCTGGATGGGCAGGTTGGAATACGTTTCGTTCTGGACCGTCATGCCCAGTGTCGCGTCCTGCGTATCGAGCACCGGCGGCGCCGCGGTGACGGTCACCGTCTGGTCGGTCGCTCCGACCTTCAGAACCGGATTGAACGCGCGGATCTGCAGCGCATTGACCGCGATGTTCGTCTGCACCAGTTTCTGGAATCCTGAGGCGGTCACCGTAACGGTGTAGGTTCCGGCAGGCAGCGGCGAAATGCTGAAGAAGCCGGCCGACGACGAATTGCGCACCGTCGCCGCGTTCGTGGCGATGTTCGTGGCGGTCACGGTGGCATTCGCAACCACCGCCCCCGACGGGTCTGTGACGGTGCCTTGAATTGCTCCGTCGCCGCCTGTCTGCGCCCAGGCGAGACCAGCGGGAATCAGCAGCAGCAGCGCCGCGTTGCGGACCAGCCGCCACGCACGTCGCAGAAGATCGCTCCGTTTCTGAACGTCCATGAATTGCCTCCGGAAATTGAACAGGGATGGGGAACCGGCCGTTTTAATCCAACTGCCGGACAGTACCTAAGTCATAGTTCTATTGTCAATAGGGACTTTGTTTCGCAATGGAAGTGCTGGACGGACCACTGCCAGGATACGATGGAGCCCGGTCAGGAGGTTTCCCGGTGTTCTCATGTGACGGCAGAAGCTCTCTGCGCGTTGTGGTTGGGTGTGCAATGGCTGGGCTCGCTCTCGCCACTGCGCCCGGTCGGCTGTCTGCACAGTCGCGTGCGGGCGTCGCCGATCTGCAGCGCACTTTTGCGGCGCCTCCCGAGGATGCCCGACCCATGATGCGCTGGTGGTGGTTCGGCCCCGCCGTGCAGCACGACGAACTGGCCCGCGAACTCCGCGCCATGCACGACGGCGGCATCGGCGGCGTCGAGATCCAGCCGGTTTACCCGCTCGCTCTCGACGATCCGCAGACCGGCTATCGCAACGAGCCGTTCCTTTCGCCGGAGTTCCTGCACAACGTGAGCTTCGCCGCGCAGACCGGTCAGCAGCTCGGGATGCGGGTCAGCATCACCCTGGGCAGCGGCTGGCCCTACGGCGGCGCCTGGGTTCCTGTGACCGAGTCGGCGGGCGAACTGCGCGTCGTTACGACACAGGTGCAGGAGGGAGAGCACTCCGTGGCCGTGCCCGCCATGGAAAACGGCGAGCAGTTGCTGGCGGCCTTCGTGGCGTCCGGAGATCCCGGGAATTACGACGTCGCGCACGCGCAGCGCATGGGCGACGTCCAGGATGGCCGCCTCGAATTGCCGACGGAAAACTCCGGGCCGCAGACGGCGCTCTTCTTCATCGCGAGCCGGACCGGACAGCAGGTGAAGCGCCCGGCTGCCGGCGCCGAAGGCTTCGTCATCGACCACTTCAGCGCGAGAGCCGTGCAGGACCACCTGAGGAATGTCGCCGACCCACTGCTGCAGGCCTTTGGCGATCATCCGCCGTATTCGGTCTTCAGCGACAGCCTCGAGGTTTACGGCAGCGACTGGACGCCCGATCTGCTCGAGCAGTTTCGTGCTCGTCGCGGTTACGATTTAACGCCGCACCTGCCGGAACTGGCCGCCGGCACCAGCGAAGAGGCAGCCGATGTGCGCTACGACTGGGCGCGCACTCTTGCTGAACTGATCGACGAGAACTACCTCGCGGCGATCAACACCTGGGCGCGCGAGCACCAC
>DASSKX010000626.1:0-6924 GCA_035689925.1 Acidobacteriaceae bacterium | reverse complement strand
GGCTTAGGTGAGACCGTCGATGGCGGCGGCCAAGTCGAAATCGCGCTCGGTGAGACCGCCGGCGTCGTGGCTGACGAGGGCGAGACGGACCTTGTTATAGCGGATATCGATATCGGGGTGGTGGCCGGCGCCTTCGGCGAGCTCTGCGACGCTGTTCACAAACTGCATCGCTTCAACGAAATTGGGGAAGTCGCAGCGGCGGACCAACTCTCCACTTTCGAGCTTCCACTTCGGCATCGACTCCAGTTTGGACGCGATGACGTGATCATCCAGCAGGGGCATAGCGGCCTCCGGGCGAATTCGAAGATCCGTGACTCAGACCTTCAGATCTTCCATGGTACCGGCGAACGAGAGCGGAGAGAAACGCGGATGGCGGGTCATCTCGGCCCGCAGGTCTTCCCACAGGGTATCGGGCAGGCCCAGGTAGACGTCGACGACATGGGGGTCGAACTGGGTTCCGGCGCAGCGAGCAATCTCCTCGCGAGCGACGGCGTAGGTGCGCGCCTTACGGTAAGGGCGGTCGGAGGTGATGGCGTCGAGTGTATCGGCCACAGCGAAGATACGCGCCCCGAGCGGGATCTCATCGGCGCGGAGGCCGCGAGGGTAGCCGTTGCCGTCGTAGTACTCCTGATGGCTGTAGACGATCTCCGCCGCTTCTTCGAGGAAGGGAATCTTGCGGACGATCTGGTATCCGCGGGCGCAGTGTTCGCGCATGATGGCCTGTTCCTCGGGATCGAGGCGGCCCGGCTTGAGCAGGATCGCGTCGGGGATGGCCATTTTGCCGATGTCGTGGAGGAAGGCGCCGCGGGCGATGATGCGCGACTGGGCCAGGTCGACCCCGCAGTGACGGGCGAGGGCGATGGTGTAGGCGGTGACGCGGCGGGAATGTCCTTCCGTTTCAGCGTCTTTCAGGTCGAGCGCATCGCCCAGGGCTTCGAGGGTGATGTCATAGGAACGCTCCAGGTCGGCCATTGCCTGGCGGAGCATCTCGGTGCGGGCGGAGACCAGTTGCTCGAGGTTGTGGCGGTAGATGAGGTTTTGCTGCACCAGGCGGCGGTAGTCGAGAGCGCGCCTAACTGTGACCAGTAACTGTTCCTTTTCGAAGGGCTTCAGGAGGTAGTCGTAGGCGCCCTTGCGCATGGCGGATATGGCCACGCCTACGTCGTGAATGGCGGTGACCATCACGATGGGGGTGTTGGGGTGGAGTTCGCGTGCGCGCTCGAGCAGGCCGATGCCGTCGACGCCGCTCATGACGATGTCGGAAAGGATCAGGTCGTAGGGAGGATCCTGCTCGACGTGCTCAATGGCCTCCCCGCCGTTTGCCGCTAAAACGGTGGCATAATTGGATTTCTCCAGCATGGCCGCCATCAGCGTACGAACGTAGGGCTCGTCGTCGACGATCAGGATTCGTTCCGAGGCCACTTACCCTCCAGGCTGCCCGCCCAACAGCCCTCCGACAGTTATCGGAGGGTGGACACACCCGATTCATCGTAACCTGGGGGGTGCTCCAGAGTGTGACATTTCGTGCACTTTGGTAGGGGTAGGGAACGAGATGATGAACCCCCTGCGGGGCGAAGTCCAGCGCCATCTTAGGCCGGGGCATCCCGTTCGCGCGGACGCTGCATCTTCAAGCTTGGCCGTGATACCCTTCAACTGCCGGTCGTTCTTCCGGCACCACGGCACCCCAGATGCTCTTTGAATTCGAAAAATATTCCGCCAAAATGGCGGCGAAGCAGATGTCTCAGCAGCGCCTGGAAGACCGGCAGCGGGACGTGTACGAGAGCCATCGGCACCGCGTTTTCTCCGTCTCGTACTACATGACGGGAAGTGAGATCGAGGCCGAGGGACTGTTACAGGACACGTTCATCACCGCATTCGACCGCGCACCGGAACCGGATCAGGCGACGGTGGATTCGTCCATGCTGGAGCAGATGCGGGACCAGGGCTTGCTGGACGAGACGGAGACGCTTCCGATTCCGGCGGTGGTTCATCTGCCCGGGAGCCGCAACATCCTGCGCGCGGATCTGGAAGAGGCGATTCGCTGCCTGCCGCCCAGAGAGCGGTTGGTTTTTCTGCTGATGGATGTGGAAGGCTACGCGCCCGACCGGATCGCGGCGCTGCTCGAGATGGAGCCGTCCGAAGTGGTGCGGACTGCGGTTCGCGCTCGCATGCGGCTTCGGGCGGAAATTGCTGCCGTCCGCGAAAACGGACAGTGCGCCGCCTGAGGGGCGAACCTTCCATCTTCTTACTGCCGCTGATGAGATCCTTCTATTGGGATGAGCCTGGCTTGCGTGCGGCAATCTGCGCGCGGCGGTTTTTCGCCCAGTGCGGCTTTGTGGTCTGGCGCGCCCGGCCCAGGGCCAGAGCGTCTCCAGGAACATCTTCGGTGATGCAGGAGCCCGCGGCGATATACGAGCCTTCGCCGATGACAATGGGCGCAACCAGCGTGGCGTCACTGCCGACGAAGACGCCGTCCTCGATGACGGTCGGATACTTGCCCGTGCCGTCGTAGTTGCAGGTGATGGTACCGGCGCCGATATTTACGCTGCTGCCGACCTGCGTGTCGCCCAGATAGGTGAGGTGATTCGCCTTCGAGCCTTTGCCCATCCGGAGCTTTTTGCCTTCGACGAAATTGCCGAGATGCGCTCCCTCGCCGATGTGACAGCCGGGGCGCAGGTGGGTGAATGGGCCGAGGAAGGCTCCTTTGTCCACTTCGGAATCTTCGATGATGCAAGACTGGCGGATGAGCACGCGGTCGGCAACGGTGGTGTTCTCGAGAACGGAGAAGGAGCGGATGCGGCAATCGCTGCCGACGCGCGTGTTGCCCAGCAACCGCACGAACGGTTCGATGATGGTGTCGGGTCCGACTTCGACATCAGGATCGATGACAACGGTCTCAGGCTGGTAGATGGTGACGCCTTCGGCCATGAGGCGGCGGGCAGTGCGCATGCGCAGTTCTCGGTCAAGATCCATCATTTCGGCAATCGTATTCGCGCCCAGGACTTCAGTGGAGTGCGTCGCTTCGAGAGCAACGACGCGCTCGCCGGAGTGGACCAGCAATCGGGCCATGTCGGTGAGGTAGAACTCGCCGTGGGCATTATCGGCGCTCAGCTGACCGATGTGCTCGTAAAGCGCGGCGCGCCGAAAGGCGTAAATGCCGGAGTTGATCTCGCGTAGGGTTTGCTGCTCCGGCGAGAGCGCCTTCTGCTCGACGATCGCGCTGACCTCGGGAAGCGCGGGCTCACGACGGATCACGCGTCCGTATCCGAAGGGATTGGCCGGCGCGGCGCTGAGGATGGTCATGGCTGCCTTCTGCTGCAAATGGAAGTCACGCAGGGCAGCAATGGTTTCGGTGCGCAGCAGCGGAACATCTCCGGAGAGAACGATGAGCTGGTCGTAATCGCGGGTATCGCGCTCGGCCACCTGGAGCGCGTGGCCGGTGCCGCGCTGCTCTTCCTGGACGGTGAAGCGGACGCCGGTGTCGCGCGCGGCGGCCCGCACGGATTCCGCCTGATGACCGATGATGACGAGGACATCCGGCGGCGCGACGACCTGGGTGGCGGCGGCAATGACGTGGTGCAGCAGCGGACGGCCGCCGATTTCGTGGAGGACCTTGGCGCGCTTCGACTTGAGCCGCGTGCCTTTGCCCGCAGCCATAATGACGATTCCCAATCGCATGAGCAGATGGACTCCAGCGGGTGCAGCGAAACGCTCCCGCAATGACTGACGCTAATTTTGGGGTGTCGCCGGTGTCAAACGGCGAAGAGGCTACAGGCGCGCGTCACTGCCGGCGCCGGGCGGAAGGATTTCAGGGTTGGTGACCAGGAGCCGGGCTGCTCCGAAGGCTCCGCGGACATGCGACAGGTTGAAGTAGATCGCCCACCACAGGCCGATGGCTGCAATCACAAAATAAAAGATGGCGGCATATACCAGCAGGGAAGAGATCGGCACGCTGGAAGCGCCAGCCGGAATCATGGGAGCGTAACGCCGTGCGAACAGCAGGCCGATGCCTGCAATGATGCTGAAGACAGTGACGAGCAAACCGATGACGGCGGCGGAAATCCGCGCCCAGACGCGCATGCGGAAGAGGTCGATGACGGTCCATGCGCACCACAGGAAAAAACCAAGCCCGATCGCGTTGCTGAAGACCGCGTAAGGGCGAAATGCATTCGGAAGGATGGGGTTGTGTGTGAAGATCGCCAGCACCAGTCCGGTTCCTGTGCAGAGGATTCCGAACAGGGCAACGATGCCCAGAAGCACTGCTGCGAAGACGACACCACCGGGCCTGTGCATGGACGTTCCTTTCCCAAAACAGCAGGATCGATCACCAGAATACCGTTTCGATGCAAGTCGCCGGGGAAAATGTGTGCGCTTCGGCGGCATCATTGGTTGTACTCTGCTTGCAGGATTTAGCACGAAACGATGCCTTCTCTTGAACTGAGAATTGCTGCGGAGAATCCGGTTCACCCGGCCACACGTCTGCGACGGCTGCTGGAGACGCCGGGCGCGGCGATCCTCCGCCGCAACTATGTGCCGGAGGTTCCGGGCTATGAGGATCCGCAGGTGCGGAGCGCATTTCGGATTGCCGCGGTGCTTGCGGTGGATCTGAGCAATCCTCCACAGGAGGCGGAGCAGGAAGAGGCGACGGCGGGGCCAGCAGCGGAGGGAGCAGAACCAGGCAAAGAGGCTGCCGACCGACTCAGCTTTGCCAAGGGGCTGGAGATCTGGATTGCGCACGCGGCCCGGTCCACATGCGTGTTCGTCGACGCCGACGAGATTGGCGGAGCGCTGGCGATGTTCGATGCGTATCAGCGGCTGGCGCGCTATGCGCCGGCATTGCAGCGGCTGGAGCAGCGCGTCGTCGGCCTGCAATACGGATTTCGCGAGGGACTGAATGTCTGTATTGCGGGCGCACCGGCGGACATCGAGCCACGGGCGGATTCGTTCTTCGAGAAGGTCGCGCCCATTCCGCAGGTGAATGACTTCCGCGCGGCGAACTTCACGCTGCGGCTCTCCGGCGAGTGCATCGGGTACTTCCAGGATTCGCTGCGCGCGGCAGCAGCGTGGCTGGAAGAGAACTCGTACGGCAATATTCTCGGAACAAAATGAACTCTGCGGCAACAGCGGCCCTGCTTGCCGGCCTGATTGCGGCCGGTTGGCAGAGCGTCCTGTCGCTGCCTTCGACCGGTGGCGAGCGGGTGGAGACCGGATCGTTTCGCTCCGCGGACGGGCACGAGGAGAGCTACCGCATCCGCCTGCTGCCGGTGTCTTCCTTTCCGCAGCTTCCTGCGGCGGTGGCCACGCAACTGGACCGGATGCGCTGCATGATTCCGCAGACGTTTGAGGCGAAACAGCCGGAGAACGTCATCGAGGGCGCGTTTCGCGCGTCGGGCAGCAGCGACTGGGCGGCGCTGTGTTCGGTGGACGGGAATACGACGCTGTACGTTTTCTTCGCGGGGCACTACGACGCTCCGGAGGCCGTGCGTGCGCAGGCGGACACGCTGTGGCTTGGCGCAGAGCCGGGCAGCAGGATTTATGGGTCAGCGTGGGGAATCGCGGTGCAGCGCGCGGCGGACCTGCGGGCCTCGCGCTGGCTGCACGCAGCCGCGGAGTTCGATCACGACGCCATTCAGGATGAGCGGCTGGAGCGCTCGGCGACCGTGCGCTACTGGCGAGAGGGTTCGTGGCTGGTGCTCGGCGGCAGTGACTGACGGCACTGTCATGATCCTGTTTTGCAAAGACGGTGGCGCAACTAATTTGGTGCGGAGCGGTCTAAAGCTAACGCAGCCAGCAGCGTCGCTTGCTCTCCCGCGTGTCAACGCGAGGGAGATGCAGTTCAGTACCTTCCTCAGAGGAAAGGACTCATGTTGATCCGCCCGAAAGCTCGAGTTGGCACAGAGCCGGGCAGGACTATGATGAGTCGCACACCATCGAGAGTCGCATACCTCTCCCTCACCTTTTGCAAAGGACGGCCATGTTTCGCTCGTACGGAAGTACCCTTCGTTGTTTCGGAATCGCGGCTTCTCTAGGGCTTATCGCAGGTTCTCTTTTCGGCCAAGCCAGGACACCGGTGGTTCCCAACCGGATTGTGCAGGCCATCGATGACAACTCGCGCGTGACGCTGCATGGATATGTGCATCCGCTGGCGAATGCTGCGAATGATCGCGGGCCGGCGCCGGATTCGACGCCGCTCGAGCGAATGCATCTGGTGCTGAAGCGCAGCGCGAGCCAGGAGGCAGCGCTGCAGCAGCTGGTTGCGGGAATGCACACGCCGGGCGATCCGAATTTTCACAAGTGGCTCACGCCGAATGCGTTCGGCAAGCAGTTTGGCCCATCGGATCAGGACATTGCGACGCTCGAGTCGTGGTTGGCGTCGCAGGGTTTCCAGGTGACAGGCGTGAAGCCTGGGCGGCAGGTGATTGAGTTCACCGGGAACGTGGCGCAGGTCCGGAATGCGTTTCATACGCAAATTCACCAGTACCTGGTGAACGGCAGCACGCATTTTGCGGCGGCGACAGATCCGCAGATTCCTGCGGCGATTGCGCCGGTGGTCGGCGGGTTTGTTTCGCTAAATAACTTCCGGCCGAAGCAGCACGCGCACGTTCTTGGGCAGGCGATGTGGGATCCGAAGACGCATCTGGCGACACCGACCCCGACGTGGACGTACGGGAACGCACAGAATCCGTATTACGTGCTGTCGCCGGGCGACTTCGGTGTGGAATACGATTTGCCGAACGCTGCGCTGAATCCGGGCTACAGCGGTACGACGTATGACGGCGCCGGGCAAAGCATCGCGATCGTCAACGAGTCGAACATCAACCTTGAACTGGTCAATCAGTTCCGGTCGATGTTCCTGCCGTCTACCTATCCCACCAATCCACCGACGGTGATCATCGACGGGAACGATCCCGGGATCGACGGCGT
>DASSKX010000625.1:0-9395 GCA_035689925.1 Acidobacteriaceae bacterium | reverse complement strand
GACCTCAGCGACCTGAAGGCCAACCGCCTCGTCCCCATCGTCGTCTGGGACGGCACCCAGTACCAACCCGGTGGACTCTACCTCGCCCAGCCCGCCCCGCTCGCCGTCCTCACCGGAACGCAGTATGAACTCGAATCGGACGGTCGATCCCAGGGCTTCTTCAACGTCAAAACTGCGGAGAACCTCGGCGGCCACTGGTTCGGCGTCGGGAAATTCCAGCCGCCCGCCGCGCCCAAACCCCTCGTCGCGAAATCCCACTCCGGCCACGCCTACCAGATCAAAGAAAACCAGGAAGACCCCGACAAGCCGCACTTCGCCCATCGCCCCGCACCCGAAGCAGGAACCGACACCCAGGCTGACGCAGCGCAGCCCGCATCCGGCAAGCCCGATCAGTCCGACCACTCCGGCCCCACACTGCATCCCCGCGCGCACTCCGGCTCCGATACGACCTCCGGCGAGCCCGAGGCCGATCCAGATCGCCCCACCTTCCACCGCCGCGCCACGCAAACCGCCACCACCAGCACCATGGAGGTCGATCCCAACCGTCCCCACCTGGGCTACACCGCACCCGAATCGCAGGAGAAGATCGAGACAGCCGATGCCCTCTCCGGCATGCCGCCGGACATGAAGCAGATCGCCGCCGTGTCCGACAACACCACCACCGACACGCAGTCCTTCGTCTTCTCCTGGGCCAACCCCGACGATGCGCACAAAATGGAGGACGCACTTGAGAAGGCAGCCGTCGAGGCGATCGGCCCGATCAAGCCTGTGCAGAACGAACCAGCGCCCGCGCCAAGTCCCTCATCCGCGCCGGAAAGCTCCTCACCAGCAGCGGAGGGCTCCTCAACAGTTCAGGCCAGACCTTCCCTGAACGCCGGAAGGCCATCGCTCCAGGGCGGAAAGCCATCCGCCCACACAACCCCGCAGAGACCCACAAAGACCGCGCCGAAACGAACCACCGCCAAGAAGCCCGCAGCCTCCGCGCCGGCCGTCCTCGAAGACGTTCAGTTCCGGGTCTTCAGCCTCTCTTTCGGCGGAGGCGCGACCATGGTCCTCTCCGCATATGCCGCCGGCGATCCCGGCAAGTACGTCACCGTCATCGCCCAGCCCGACTTTTACGGAAATCCGCAGATCCTGTTCAAACAGGTCGCGAGCGCCGACAACCTGGACGTCACTCCGCGCATGAAGCTGATCGACGCCGTCGATACCCAGGGCAATCACCGCGGCGATCTGATCTTCGAACTCCGCGGCCAGACCTATCGCCAGTTCGCCATCTACCGCATCGCCGGCGGCCAGGCCTCGCAGGTTTTCCTGACCCAGCCCACGCCGACCAGCTAGCGTCTGCACGCGCCCGGCGTGGACATCCGCACGCAGAACTTCCAGGCGACGGGCAATTCGTGTCAACACACCTTCGGCGCAGATGCGCCCGCGAGGGAAACTGCGCTCCTGGTGTGTTGTGTGCTGAATGTGCCCCAGGCTAGGAAACCACGAATTCCCGCCGACCTTCATCCCAGGGCGCAGTGACCACCTTCATATTGAAGGCATTCTGCAGGTCGTCCCCCTGGATAATCAGCAGTTCCTTCACCTTTGGCGGGGTAGCCACATTCAGTACCAGCCGGACAGTGTTGGAACAGTCGAGAGCCCCGGTGATGTACTTCTTCCACTTATTCGTGTTGAGGTCCAGCCATTGATCCTGCGTCAGCTCCTTGCCAACGTGATCCTGCAGGGTCTTATAGAAGACCTCGGGCTTTCCGAGTTCGACCTTCACCGTACGCGGCCTGGGGTGTTTGGCACCGGGAGGCAGGATCCTGTTGCCGGTGGGTATCAGCCGTCTTGACTCCGCCAGTCGCTTGATACGCAGACCTGTTTTCGTGTCTGGCATGGCACCTCCTCAGATTCGACAAATGAATTCATCGGAGCCCGTGGCCCAGCCTTATCGCTCACAAGTAGTTGGTCCAAAGTTCAGGGGAGGCAGCTACGGTATCACTCGACCAGAGGACGGTCAATCAGCGGCGAGACGCACTCTTGCGGCGCGGCTTGTCTTCCATCGCTTCCAGCAGCACGATGGATTCGCTGACCTGGTTCTGAAAATAGACGCGCATCAGATCGAGCAGCTTAAAGATCAGCGGATCCCGCACCGAATAGAACACCTGGCTTCCCGATTTCCGGCCGATCAGAATTTGCCGCGCGCGCATGATCGCCAGGTGCTGCGACAGGTTCGACTGCTCAACGCTGAGCCGTTTGCCGAGATCCCCCACCGTCAGTTCGCCATCCCGCAGCTCATCGAGAATCGCGATACGCGTGGGATTCGCCAGCGCCTGAAAGATCTCCGTCTTGAACTGTCGCAAAGAATCCGGCACCGCCACATTATGCCACGTGGCGCATGAGAAGATCTTCATATAGTAATCTGTTCGTACCGCGGTTCACCCGTGCCGCGATGGCCCCCTGCAAGCAGCACGCTCGTCCGGATTCGCCCCGAATGGTCACTGATCCTGATTCAGAACAGGTGAACCCTGCCCACGTACCCGCATCGCCAGACGTGCGCGAATGCAGGCGCCGCGTGCTCATCGCCGATGACGAGGTCAACATCGCGGACACGCTCCGCCTCATCCTCACGCACGAGGGTTTCGAAGTCCGCTCCGTCTACGGAGGCCAGGCGGCTGTCGAAACCGCTCTCGCGTGGCGGCCAGACCTTTTCCTGACCGATGTCATGATGCCCGACCTGGATGGCATCGAGGCCGCCATCCGAATCCATCAGCGCTACCCCGGTTGCAGGATCCTGCTGTTCTCCGGAAACGCCGTCGTCCACGATCTGCTCGCCGCCGCCCGCAAGCGAGGCTACGACTTCGAAACGCTCCTCAAGCCCATTCACCCCCGCGAACTCATCGATCACCTGCGCCTCACGCTCTCGCAGCGCTGAACCCGACCGACCCAGCGCTCCATACAGCCCCTCACGGATTCGCCGGCATCACACGACCAGGTTCGCCTCTCGCCGACGTGCACAGGAACAACACACTAGCCGGCTCTGCACCGGCGAGTACCACGCCAATCTTTTGGACGGCCCAGGGATGCCCGGTTCCTCTCCTCCGCTTCGTGTGCTCGTGGTCGACGACGATCCCCGCATCGCCGATACGCTGGCCCTCGTCCTCCGGCAGAATGGCTTCGACGCCCGCGCCGCCTATAGCGGACCCGAGGCCATCGAAGCAGCTCTGAAGTCGCCTCCCAACTTCATCGTCATGGACGTCTTCATGGGCGACATTGACGGCGTCGATTCCGCCATCGCCATCACCGAAGCCCTTCCCCACTGCCGGATCCTGCTCATCTCCGGTCACGTTGATGCTCTCCAGCGCCTGGCCAAGGGCACAGCCCGCGGTCATAGCTTCGATCTGATGATGAAGCCCATCCAGATCCCCGCCCTGCTCGACCGTCTGCGCTCTCCGGACGACCCCGGCAAGCTGCCGAACTAAGGTCCGGACAGGAAGGCCCGTCCACTGTCCATCCCCGAACATCCCTGCTCAAACCTGAACATCGCCAGCCGCCGCCTCCCTCCGCATCTTGTTGAAGCGCCGTCACCGGCCCCCCAGTTGCAACGGCCACACGGATGCACACCTTCCCGAAGACGGAGGCTTCGCGTGTCCCAACCCGGCCGGAACATCAAATTCGCCCTGCGCCAGCTCTGGAAGAGCCCCGGCTTCACCATCGTCGCCGTTCTGATCTTCGCCCTCGGCATTGGCGCCAATACCGCTATTTTCAGCGTGGTGAATGGTGTGCTCCTCGAGCCCCTCCCCTTCCGCAATCCCGACCGCCTCGTCCAGCTCTGGCACACGCCGCCGCAGTCCTCGTTTCCCGGCATCACCCGGTTCGCGCTCTCCGCCGCCAATTTCCTCGACTGGCAAAAGCAAAACCATGTCTTTGAGGAGATGACGCTCTATACCTTCCGCGGATTTGACCTCAGCGGCACCGGCAAGCCCGAATCCCTCCGCTCCGGAGCGGTCACCAGCAGCTTCTTCTCCGTCCTCGGCGTCCAGCCCCTCTATGGCCGCGTCTTCACCGCCGACGAAGATCAGCCCGGCCGCAATCACGTGGCGATCCTCACTTATCGATACTGGAAGCAGCATTACGGCGCCGATCCCGGCGTGATCGGCCGGACGATCAACCTCGACGGCACGGCCTACCAGATCGTCGGCGTCATGGGCCCGCGCATGACCCGGCCCGACTTCGCGCAGATCTGGACGCCGCTCGGCCTCACGCCCCAGGAAGCTGCCGTCCGCGGCGAACATCACTACCTGGCGATGGCGCGCCTCAAGCCCGGCGTCACCCTCGCCCAGGCACAGAACGAGATGAACACCATCTCCCACCGCCTTGAGGTCCAATACCCCGCCGACGACAAGGGCTGGGGAGCCGAAGTCATTTCTCTTCGCGACAGCCTCGTCGGCGACGTACGCCCCGCGCTGCTCATGATGCTCGGAGCCGTTGGCTTTGTCCTGCTCATCGCCTGCGCCAACGTCGCCAATCTCATGCTGGGCCGCGCTTTCGCTCGCCGTAAGGAGATCGCCATCCGCACCGCGCTCGGAGCGAGCCGCGCCGGCGTCATCCGGCTGCTCGTCGTCGAATGCCTCATCGTCGCCCTGGCAGGAGGCGCACTGGGCCTCTACACCGCCCACTTCGGAATCGATCTGCTCATCAAGTTCTTCGCTGACAAGCTGCCCCGCATGGGCGACATCGGCCTCAACCGTACGGTGCTTCTCTTCGCCCTCGCACTGTCCATCGTCACCGGCCTCCTCTCCGGCCTGCTGCCCGGGATCGCGCTCACCCGAGGCGACATCAACGAGGCGCTGAAGCAGGGACTCGGCCGCACCGACGCCGACGCCGGCAGCGGCCTCACGCGTTCTGCACTCGTCACCATCGAAGTCGCGCTCTCCCTCGTGCTTCTCGTCGGCGCAGGACTGATGGTCCGCAGCCTCTGGAAGCTCCAGGCCACCGATCCCGGCTTCGATGTGCACAATGTGCTCACCGCCTCCCTCGAAGTCCCGCGGAAACAATTCACCGCGCCCGAGCAGGAGACGCAGTTCCTCTCCAGCGCCCTCGAGCGCATCCGGGCCGTCCCCGGCGTCGAATCCGCCGCCACCATCGACGATCTCCCGCTCGAAGGAGGCTCCAACCAGCCCGTCGCCATCTCCGGCCGCCCCGTGCAGCCCATGTCCGAGCAGCCCGAGGTCTCCGTCCGCGTCGTCTCGCCTGACTATTTCCAGACCATGAAGATTCCCATCCTCGCCGGACGCGACTTCACCTGGGGCGACAAGCCCGATGCCGCCGCGGTCGTCGTCATCAGTAAGTCCATGGCCAACCAGTTCTGGCCCCACGACAACCCCATCGGACAGCATCTGAAGCTCACTTTCTTCCCCGATCGCGAGCGCACCGTCGTCGGCGTCGTTGGCGACGTCAAGCAGAACGGTCTCGACACCACCTCCGGAATCGCCACGCTCTACTGGCCGGCCGCGCAGGTCGGCGCCGGCTTCGACGGCCCCTGGCGCCCCTATGGCCTCTCGCTCGCGATCCGCACCTCCGTCCCGCCGCTGACGCTCACCAAAGCCATCAGCAGCGCAGTCGCCCAGGTCAACGGCAGCATCCCCGTCGACAACGTCCTCACCCTTGAGGACCTCGTTGGCGGAACCCTGACGCAGAATAAGTTCAATATGGAGCTGCTGGCCATCTTCGGAGGCCTCGCCGTCCTGCTCTGCAGCATCGGCATCTACAGCGTGCTCGCCTACTCGGTCCGCCGCCGCATCCGCGACATCGGCCTGCGCCTCGCCTTCGGCGCATCCCTCTCCGACGTCGCCCGCCTCGTCATCCTCGAAGGCATGAAGCCCACCCTCGCCGGCATTGCTCTCGGGCTCCTCGGCGCATTCGCCATGGGCCGCGTCGTCAGCAGCCTCATCTATGGCATCAGCGCACGCGATCTGACCACCTTTCTCTGCGTCACGGTTCTGCTCGTCCTGATCGCCTTCACTGCAAGCCTGCTTCCTGCACTGCGCGCCACACGCATCGACCCGCTCACCGTCCTGCGCGACGAATAATCGACCCCGGCCCGCTCCCACAGACGCCCTTGACAAGTCGAGAGTCGAATGTCTACCATCAGCCGCATCATTGAGGGTCGAACGTCTTCCATGACAAAACAGCAGCAACAGCAGCAACGGGCCGGTCTCCTCCAGGGAACCCTGGACATGCTCATTCTGCGCACACTCCTCTACGGGCCCGCCCACGGACACCAGATCGGCAAGCACATTCAGCGCACGACCAACGATTTTCTCCAGATGCAGCACGGCTCGCTCTACCCCGCCCTGCATCGCCTCGAGCGCAGAGGCTGGGTCACTTCGAAGTGGGAGCAGGCGCCCGACCGCAACCGGGAATTCAAGTACTACCGGCTGACCGACAAAGGCCGAAAACAGCTTGCGGTCGAAGAATCGCAGTGGAAGCAGATGGCCGAAGCTGTCGCTCGGGTGATGTGGCCGGTCGCCGAGGAGAACTGATATGAAATGGTGGACAGCGCGGCAGCGCGATGCAGACCTCCGGCGCGAATTGCAGTCCGACCTCGACCTCGAAGAGGAAGAGCAGTGCGAACGCGGCCTGTCCCCGGCAGACGCCCACTACGCAGCCCTCCGCGCCTTCGGCAATCTCACGCTGATCCACGAGCAAACTCGCGCCATCTGGTCCTTTGTCTGGCTCGAATCCCTCGCGCGCGACCTGCGTTACTGCCTCCGCGCCCTGCGCCAGGCGCCGGGATTCACCGCCATCGCCATTCTCCTGATGGCCCTCGGCATCGGCGCGAACGTCGCCCTCTTCGCCGTCATCCGCTCCGTCTTGCTCAATCCGCTGCCCTATCGCGACCCCGGCCGCCTCGTCGCTCTGTACAGCTACATCCGCGAGAACAAGCACGTGCATCACTTCGCTCCCATCGATGCGGGCAGCTTCTCCGCATGGAAACAGGGAGCGGGCGATGCCGCCGAAATGGCGCTGATCTGCCCGTTTCAGAACTACAACGTCTCCGCCGAAAACGGTCAGCTTCCGGAGAAGGTCGATGCCGCCATGGTCAGCGCCAACTTCTTCTCCGTCCTTGGCGTGCAGCCGATCCTTGGCCGCACCTTCGTTCCATCCGACGACCGCCGTGAGGCCCAGGCCACCGCGATCCTCTCGTACTCCTTCTGGAAGCGCCGCTACGACGGCGACCCGAACGTCATCGGCCGCACCATTCGCCTCGACGCGCAGCCCTACACCATCATCGGCGTCATGCCCGCCTCCCTCATCTTCCTCGGTCCCTTCTCCCCCGGCAAGATTCAGCTCTGGACGCCTGTCACGCATGAAGCCCCGGCCTGGCTGATGAGCACGTTGGAAGATCACGAGTTCGTCGGCGTCGCACGCCTCGCTCCTGGCGTCACGCTCGCCCAGCTTCTCGCACGTCTCGATCCCATTCAGGCGCATATCAAAGCCGAACATCCCAGCGCCCCGGTACGTGACGCCACCAGCGGCCGCTCCTTGCTCAACGATGCCGTTCAGGAATACAAGACGCCCCTCTACGTCCTCTTCGCCGCAACCGCCTGCGTCCTGCTGATCGCCTGCCTGAACATAGCCAGCCTGCTCGTCGCGCGTGCCGCCGCGCGCCAGAAAGAATTCGCCATTCGCACCGCTCTCGGAGGCGGCCGCATTCGCCTCCTGCGCGAGCGCGTGCTCGAAAGCCTCCTCCTCACCGCCAGCGGCGGAGCCCTGGGCGTTGGGCTCGCCGCAGCCGCCTTGCGCTGGCTCCAGCACGCGCGTCCTGACCTGCGCCGTGTCGACACCGTTCATCTGGACTGGACCATCGTGGCCTTCGCCGCCGGCGTCATCGCAGCCGCCGCCCTCTTCTCCGGCCTCATCGCCGCCCTCAGCATCGACCGCACCAGAATCCTCTCCGCTCTCCAGGAATCATCCCGGACGCAAAGCGGCGGACGCGGTCGCGCGCGCCTGCGCCGCGCCCTGCTGGCTCTCGAAGTCTGCCTCACCGTCGTGCTCCTCATCGGCGCGGGACTCCTGCTGAAGAGTTACACTCGCCTGCGCTCCACCGATCTGGGCATCCCGACCGACAATGTCCTCACTCTGGGCATCAGCCTCCCCGAAGCCCGCTACAAAACTGCCGTGCAGCAGGTGACTTTCCTCGAGGAACTCATCGCCCGGGTGCGCGCACTTCCGGGCGTCGCCTCCGCCGGCCTCGTCTCCCGTGCTCCCGGCCAGGGTTGGGGCGGAGACCGCCTCACCACCGTCGTCGAGCACCCTCCTATGGCCAGGGGAACCGGCACCGACATGCTGATGCGCGGCGCCGATCCGGACTACTTCAGCGCCATGCATCTCCCCGTCCTCGAAGGCCGCACCTTCGACCCGGACGAGCGGCTCAAAAACGATCACGTCGCCATCATCAGCAAAGAAGCGGCTCACGTTTGCTTCCCCGGCGAAGACCCTCTGGGCAAGCACCTCAGGTTCGTCACCGGCGGCGACGCCTACAAGATCATCGGCGTCGTCTCCGACACGCGCTACAGCATCTCGGAACCGGTATTGCCCATGATGTACATACCCATCTACGGCAACGGCTATACGAACGTCACGATCGTCGTCCATGCCGCGCACGACGCCGATGCCATGGCGCTGCCCGTTGAAAAAGTCATCGGCCGCATGGATCCCGACCTGCCCGTCGCCGGCGTCCTCACGCTGCAGGAGACCATCACCACCTCCACGCTCGGGTCGCAGTTCGATTCGCTCGTCGTCCTCGGCTTTGCCATCATCGCCCTGCTGCTCGCCGCCGTGGGCCACTACGGCGTGCTCGCCTACCTCGTCACGCAGCGCACGGGCGAGATCGGGATCCGCATCGCCCTCGGCGCCCAGCGCCGGCGCGTCCTGCGCGATGTCCTCGTCGACGGAATCCGCCCCGCGCTGCTCGGCATGGTCGCCGGCCTCGCCCTCAGCGCGCTCTGCGTCCGCCTCATCACGTCCATCCTGTATCAGACCCAGCCGCTCGACCCGTACGTTTTCGCCGCCGTTCCCGGATTGCTCCTGCTGGCCGCAATCGCAGCCTGCCTTGCCCCGGCATTGCGAGCAGCGAACCTCGACCCTGCCGGTGCTCTGCGTACTGAATAGCTGGCCTGCCGTAGCCGCGCAGCGACCGCGCCACATTCGCTGCCGGATGCTCTGCCCGGAACGGGCCAGTCTCGGCCTGCTCCTCTTGACAATCCAGAGGAAAAGGCATACTTGTCTAGATCATCAAGTGGAGAGGTGCGATGGCGGAGAAGCCCGGAGACCTGGTACAGGGAACCCTGGAGATGCTGGTGCTCAAGACGCTGGCTCTGGAGCCCATGCACGGCTACGGCATC
>DASSKX010000624.1:0-5699 GCA_035689925.1 Acidobacteriaceae bacterium | reverse complement strand
TCGACATGGCTCCGTGTTCGCAGCCAACCGCTCCGCCGTCCGAAGCGACTGCCTTCGTTGAGGCCGCCCTGAAGCGCGCCGGACGCGGCAGAGCCGGCAAGTGGAAGCCCATTCCGGTGAAAGATTTTCTCGCCAGCGCGGCCGAGCGTATACGGCCTCTGACCACCTGCATCGAATTCACCATCTTTGGCCGCACGTATTTCTGCTGCAGAACCGACGACGGACCGATCAGCTGCGTGGACATCGAGCCAATTCGGGGCTTAAGGCTCTAATCCAAAGTGATATGGGCGGTGTCGCGGGACAGCTGAACCCGAAATCCCGGCACCGCCCATTCACCGCCCCTGCGCAACCCTGCTGAAGTGCCAGATCTGCCCCTTCAGCGGAAGTCCCGCCGCAACAATGCGCCCGTCGCTCGTCCAGCCTCCCGCGATCGTGTCGCCGCTGTAGCTGACAGGAATCACCGCACCCTGCCCACGCTCCGGATCAAGCAGCGCCAGACGATAGAACCACGAATCCGCCGGCGATACCGGAATCAGAATCCTGCCGTCTTTCGCAACCGCCGACTGCCCAATCGAGACCGGCGCCAGCGACCACTCGCGCGGCACAGGAATCTCCTCCACCGGACCTCCCGTCGTAGCAACGCGAAACAGACGCCCGCCCGAGGCCCCGTCCAGCTTAATCACCAGCGTGCGTCCGTTCGGATCGACCGCCATGCTGTTTCCTTTGGCAATCTCCCGCGGACTTCCGTCGCTCGCCGGAATCGCCCAGATCGCGCCGCCTGAGCTGTAGTAAATCGTCGCTCCGTCCGGCGACGCGGCCAGCGCGTCGATCTGCTTGCCCCGCGTTCCCTGCAACCGCCGCACGAGCCGGCCCTCGTTCGCCGACGCGATCGCGATCATCCGCTCGTCGCCGCTTCCCAGAACAATAGCGACCTGGTCATCCGGCAAGGCGGCCGCCAGCGAATGAATCTCCTCTTTCGTCTCCAGCAGCGGAAAGAAATCGCCTCCTGGCTTGCCCACCAGCAGTTGCCCGCGTCCAAAAGAGCGGTTGTCGATCAGGATGTTGCCGTCCGTGAGCAGAACCGGGTCCATGTACGGCGACTGTTCCAGCCGCAGCGTCTCCGAATGCGCAAGGACCTCCGGCGATCCGCCCGACGGCGCCCATCGCAGATATTCGTGCGGACGATCGATGAGATCCGCGTACAGAGTTCCATCGCGCGCGGCATCCAGATACCACGGCGCCTTCGTCAGCGTCACGACATCCGTAACCGCCCGGCTGCCGTCGCGCGGAACCGCCACCAGCCGATGCAGATCTCCGCTCGGAAGATCGACGATCACCTGCCGCCCATCCGCCGTCGGAGTCAGGGGCAGGCTCTCGCCGCGCCGCTCGATGTGCAGCTCAGGAGCCAGTCTCCTGGTCTCTCCCGTCGCGACGTCCATCGCATACAAAAAATCCCCGGCGTCCGGACTGTTCGCCGCGCCAAAAAACACCAATTCCTTCCCGTCCGGAAAAGTGCGCAGCGGAATGGTGGTGTCGAGCGTCATCCATCCGGGCAGCGGCTCCAGCCGCTGCGAATCCGGCCAGTAATGGCAGATGCGCAGGCGCGCCCCCACATCGTTCTTGGCAACGATCAGGCTGCCGTCGGGCAGAGACTCCGGCGTGCCCGCGTCTTCGAGAATGAGCCTCTCGCCTCCGCCAATCGCCGGCACGCTGTAAATGCCCTTCGGCGTTCCGACCACGCGATCAAAATACACAGCCGATCCGTTCGGCGCCCACGCAATCTCATTCACGAATCCGCGATTCACATCGTGCGTCAGCAGAGTCCAGGTGCCGCTGTCGATATTCGCCACAGCCACCTGCGTCAGATTCCCCATCATGGCCTGGAACGCAAGCGTATGCCCGTCGGGAGAAATGCGAGGCCCGAACGCCACGTTCGATCCGGCCACCACCGTGCCCGTCCACACCGCCGGCGGGTTCAGCCTCTCATGCAGCCACCATCCCGCCGATGCGGCCACCGCCACCAGCGCCGCAACCGCCGCGTACATCGCAACGCGAGCCCCGCTAACCCCGCCCCGCGCCCGCGCTTCCACCTCGCCCGTCGCCGGACCAGCATGGACCCCCGGAGCCGCCAGGCTTTCTTCGATCTCAATCCGCGCATCGCCGATCGACTGGAACCGCCTCTTGATGTCCTTCTGCAGGCACCGCCGCAGCACGTTGCGCAGCGCCGCCGGCGTCGCCGCAGGCAGACCGGACCACTCCGGCTCCTGCGTCAGGATGCACGACAGCGTATCCGTCACCGTCTCGCCCTGAAACGCCGGCCTGCGCGCGAGCATCTCGAAAACCACGCAGCCAAACGCCCAGATATCCGTGCGCCGGTCCACCGGCTTGCCCCGCGCCTGTTCGGGAGACATGTACGCCGGCGTGCCCAGAATCACCCCCGCCTGCGTCGTGTCAGACCTGAACGTCGGCGACGTATGAATGTCCTGCGCAGCCGAAGTCTCCGCCAGCGCCTTGGCGATTCCGAAATCCAGCACCTTCAGCACGCCGTCTTCCCGGATCCGCACATTCGCCGGCTTCAGATCGCGATGAACGATGCCCCGCTCGTGCGCATACTCCAGCGCCTCGGCCAGCTGTCTGGCCAGTCCCACAACTTCTTCAATCTCGATCGGCGCGCGAGCGATCCGCTCCGCCAGCGTTTCGCCCTCCACCAGTTCCATCACCAGAGCCGGCGCACCGCCGGAATCCTCAAAGCCGTAGACCGCGGCGATGTTCGGATGGTTCAGCGCCGCCAGCAGGTGCGCTTCCCGTTCAAAACGGCCCATGCGCTCGCGATCCGGCAAGAGCGTCCCGGTCAGCACCTTCACCGCAACCTGCCGTCGCAGCTTCGTATCGAACGCGCGGTAGACCTCGCCCATCCCCCCGCTGCCGAGCGGAGACAACACTTCGTAGGAACCAACCCTGGCGCCAGTGATGAGAGGCATGGTGTTTGGGCGTCATTATAGGCCGCAGCAGCGGCGGACGCCGCATTCTGCCGCTGCCCGCTCTACTCCGTATTGAGCGCCGCTCGCGGATCCATCTGGGCCGCGCGAATCCCCGGCAGCAGGCACGCCAGCACCCCCGTCGCTCCCAGCAGCAAAGCCGCCGCCAGAAAGATCGCCGGATCCAGAGGCGTCGTCTCGAACAGCAGCTGCGACAGCGCGCGCGTCACGAGCAGCGAAAGCCCGATCCCCACTCCCACGCCCGCCGCCACCAGCGAGGTTCCCTGGTGCAGCACCTGCAGCAGAACGTCTTTCCGGCTCGCGCCCAGCGCCATGCGAATGCCAATTTCCCGCGTGCGCTCGAGCGTCACCCACGAGACCACGCCGTAGATGCCCAGCGCGCACAGCAGCAGCGCCAGAACGGCAAACGCCGTCATCAGCCCCACGCTGTACGTCCGCCGCGCCAGCGTGTGCGCCACCACCTCGCGCATCACCGTGATCCGTTCCACCGGCTGGTTCGGATACAGCGACTGAATCTTCCCCCGCACGCTGTTGGCCAGGAGCTCCGGCGCGCCCCCGCCGCTGCGCACAAACAGATTCATCGACGCGAGCACGTGATTCGTGTCGTCCTGCGTGTACGGCATATAGATCGCCGGCTCGCTGGGCAGATCGAGCGCTCGCTGCCTCACGTTCCCCACCACACCCACGATCTCCCGCGGCGGCGGCGGCCGGTTGTTGCGGCTGCCCAGCGCCAGATAGTCGACCGTGATGTGCTTGCCCACCGGATCCTGCCCCGGATAGAAGCGTCGCGCCGCCTCGGCGTTGATGATCACCACCGGCGGCCCATGCTCATCATCGTGTTCGGAGAAATACCGTCCGCGCAGCAGCGATCCGCCGAGCGCGCGAAAATAGTCCGCGCTGATCCAGCATCCCTCGGCCGAGGGAGCGTGGGCCCGGTCGTCCGGCCGATCGTCAAAGCGCAGCGCGGCGCTGTTCGCGTACGCGCCCGGCATGCAGTCGGACACCGCCGCCCATCTCGCCTGCGGCAGGCTCGCAACGCCGTGCAGCACCCGGCTCCAGAACGCGTGTCCCTCGGGCCCGAAGTACGGCGTTCGCAGATACGCGGTCAGCACCTTTCCCGGCTGGAATCCCAGGTCCACTTCCTGCACCCGCAGGAAACTCCTCACCAGCAGGCCGGCGCACACGGTCAGCACCACCGCGCACGCAACCTCCGCCACAATCAGCGCCGCAAACGGACGCCGCTGCGCCCTCCCGGTTTCCGTGCGGCCGCCGCGCAGCCCCGCGGTGAGATCGAGGCCGGAGAGCACGCTCGCCGGCAGAATGGCGACCAGCCCACTCGCGAGCGCCACCAGCGCGATGCTCGCGGAAACCGCCGCCCCGTTCAGGTGCAGGCCATCCAGTCGCGGAAGCGACAGGCCGGGAACGTGCTGCACCAGGCTCAGCGAGATCGAAGCCAGCGCCAGCCCCAGCGTTCCGCCGATCGCGCTCAGCAGCAGCCCTTCGGCCAGCAGTTGCCGGCCGATCCTCGCGCGGGTCGCACCCAGGCCCATCCGGATCGCCATCTCCGGCGCGCGCTTCACTGCTCGCGACAGCAGCAGCGCCGCTGTGTTCATGCAGGTCACCAGCAGCACCAGAGCGACCGCGGCCAGGATGATGCTCAGCTGCTTTCTTACCGGCCCTACGATGTAGTCCTTCAGCGGCGTCAGCCTTACCTGCACATCCTGCGGCTCGCCTTCGCCGCGCCGCAGAATCGTGGTCAGCTGCTGCTCGGCAACGCTCCGCCGCACGCCCGGCTTCAGCCGCGCGAAGACTTCGAGGAACTTGTTCGCCCGCCAGTTCATGAACGGCCATGCCGGTTCGGTCGTCGTCGTCAGCCACAGATCGGTATCCGGATACAGGTCCGGTACCGTCGGCACCACGCCCACAATCGTCTGCCCCGCGCCGCCAATCGTGATCCTGCGCCCGATCACATGCGGATCGCCGCCCAGCTCCCGCTTCCAGAATTTCTCTGAGATCAGCACCGACGGGCTGTCCAGCACCGCGTACTCCTGCGCCGTGTACAGCCGCCCCAGCAGAGGCCGAATCCCCATCACGCTGAAGAATTGCTGCGTCGGCCCCGTGCACTGCACCACCCGCGGCGTGCCGTCGCCCGTCCACGGCTCGGTGAACGATCCAATCGCCGCCGCTACCCCCGACAGCGTCGTGCCCGCGTCGCGAAAGTCCCGGAAATCCGGACCGGAGGCCAGCCGCCGCGCATCGCCCAGCGACGCCGCATGCGACGTCACCACGTACAGATTCCCCGCATCGGGAAAACGCAGCGGCGCCAGCAAAACGTGGGCGAAGACGCTGAAGATCGCCGCGTTGATCCCAATCCCCAGCGCCAGCGTCAGCACTGCGACCGTGAAGAAGCTCGGCGACCGCCGCATCCCCCGCCACGCATAGCGCACGTCCGCCGCCAGCGCATCGAGCGCCGCGGATCGCATCCAGCCCGCAAGCCACTTCATCCGGACTACCTCAGCAGGAGAGGAATGGCCGCCCCAGCGGCCCCGGGGAACCTCTCTTCAAAAGCAATCGGAATACCGAAGCCCTGGCGCCGCAGCTTCAATTGCTTACGCAGAGCGGCGCGTCGATTCCTTCGTCCGCTTCCGGAAACCGTTGTTCGAAACCGGACGGCTCAGCCTGCAGCGTCCACGCGAAGTA
>DASSKX010000623.1:0-3398 GCA_035689925.1 Acidobacteriaceae bacterium | reverse complement strand
GCAGAGGGCGCGTGATGGCTTCGATTCCTGTTGGGAGGTCAGGCACCCATTGAGGAGAGCAGTCTGAAACCAGCCGGAGCAGGCGAAGTGTCCGCGAGCGCGCTGCATCTCGATGAGAATCCGCTGGAGGAGCGTGCGCGGGAGCGCATCTCCGACCTCGACCTCGCGGAACAGAACAGAATACTCCGGCAGAACAACCGCAGCCTCACGGCTGAGCTCGAAGCAGTCCGCCACTTGCAGCAGGTCAGCACCCTGCTGATCGAACCTGACGAAAGCCGGATACTGTACGACAGCATTATCGATGCGGCGACAACGGCGCTGTGCGCGGATTTTGCCAGCATGCAATTGCTCGATCCCGATCACGGAACCGGTGGTGCGCTGAAACTGCTGTGCCACCGCGGATTCAGTGTGGAAGCTGCGCGCTTCTGGGAATGGGTGAGTCCGGCGTCGTGGAGCGCGTGCGGCATGGCGCTGCGCACCGGCCGGAAAGTGGCAATCACGGACGTGCGGACCTGCGATTTCATGGCCGGCTCTTCCGATCTGGAGACCTGCATCAACGCGGGCATCCGCGCCGTGCAAACCACACCACTGCTGTCGCGCTCCGGTGTTCTGCTCGGGATGCTGTCCACGCACTGGCGCACGCCGCATGATCTGACCGCGGCGGAATCGCGCTTCCTCGACATCCTGGCGCGTCTGGCGGCCGACCTCATCGAACGTGTACAGACGAAGAACGCACTGCGTGCACGCGAGGAAGATTTTCAGCTTTTCGTCAACAACGTTCGCGAATACGCACTGGTACAGACCGGCGCCGACGGGCGCGTCACCAGTTGGAATCCGGGCGCCGAGCGGTTGTTCGGCTACCGGCGTGCAGACGCCATTGGCATCGACTTCACCGCGCTTGCGGCCGTGCATGACGACGCAGCCCCGCCGCCTGTCGCCAATGGCGGTGTTTCCGTCGGAGACGACCCGCTGGAAACCGCCGGCTGGATGGCACGCAACGACGGCGGCCGTTTCTGGGCGCGCTGGATCACCGAACCGGTATACGACGAAACCGGTTCGATCCGGGGGGCAGCTTGGATCATACGCAACGAAACGGCGCGCCGGCGCACCGAAACCGCGATTCACGAGTCGTTGAACGAAAAAAGCGAATTGCTGAAGGACATTCACCACCGGGTCAAGAACAACCTGCAGATCATCATCAGCCTGATGAATCTGCAAAGCGGAAGAATCGAAGACCGCCGGATGCTGGAACCATTCGACGAAACACGAAATCGCGTGCAGTCGATCGCATCGATTTACGAGCTGCTCTATCGGTCGAATACCTTCGCCGCCGTCGATACTGCCGAATACTCGCGGCTGCTGGTGAGGGATCTCGTCCACTCGTACCGGATGGAGGAGCGGATCGAAGTGGAAGTAACCGGCAGCGGCATTACCCTCGAGCTCGAACGCGCCGTGCCGTTCGGACTGCTGCTGAACGAGCTGGTGTCGAATGTCTGCAAACATGCTTTTCCCGACCGGGAAGGCGGGAAACTTTTCATCGCCCTGCATGGTGAAGACGGGCGTATCGTGCTGACGGTGACCGATAACGGAACAGGATTGCCGGCAGACTTTGATTACTTTCGCGCCTCCTCGCTGGGTCTGCAACTGGTTCACAGCCTCGCACGGCAGTTGCGGGCTGACATCGAGATCCAGGTGGAGGACGGCACCCGCGTGATCGTGGGCCTGCCACAACGGACAAAGGAAGACAACGCGTGAACCCCGCAGCCAGAATACTGATCGTTGAGGACGAGCACGTCGTCGCGATGGATCTTGAACGAAGTCTCGTGAATCTGGGCTTTGACGTGATCGGCACCGCCGACCGCGCGGCCGAGGCAGTGCAACTCGCCGGAGAGAAAAATCCGGACATTGTGCTGATGGACATCCGGCTTCCCGGAGCGATGAGCGGCATCGACGCCGCCGAAATGATCCGGCAGCGCTGGCGCATTCCGGTGGTGTTCGCCACCGCCTACGCCGACGACGATACGGTGAACCGGGCGACCGTTGCCGGTCCCTATGGCTACATCACGAAACCGTTTCGCGCGAAGGAGCTGAACGCAACCATTGCCGTTGCGCTCAATCAGCATCGGCTGGCACGGGAAGCCGGCGCCAGCCTGGGATCCCGGATCAAAACACTGACGCAGGAATTCGAGACCGCGCAGCGCGAGTTCAGAAATCTGTCTGATCGTCTGCTGCAGATTCACGATGAAGAGCGGCGGCGCCTGGCGCATGAGTTGCACGGCAGCGCCGGCGAGATCGTCGCGATACTGAATCTGAATCTTGCTGACCTGACGCAGCATGGCGGGCAGGATGAAGCCGGACTCAAGTCGAAAACCGACGAATGCCGGGAACTGATTCAGCAACTGAATCAGAAGCTGCGTGGGGCATCCTGTCTGCTGCATCCGCCGCTGCTGAACGAGCTCGGGCTGCACCCGGCGCTCACCTCGCTCGTTCACAGAACGATGGAGCAGAACGGCCTCGACATCACCCTCAGCGTGTCACAGTCTTTCGGAACACTTCCGCATGACATGGAACTGACGGTGTTCAGGCTGGTGCAGGAATGCCTGGCCAACATCGTTCGTCACTCCGGCAGCAGCACCGCGCAAGTCAGCATCACGCGCCATCCGGCCAGCGTATCGATCGAGGTTCAGGATCAGGGAAGCGGAATAGCGCCGGAAAAACTGGCCGCGATCGAAACGCAGGCATCCGGCAGCGGGCTCGGCGCGATGCGCGACCGCGTACGCCAATTCCGCGGAAAAATGACGATTGCATCCGACGACAACGGCACCATGGTATCGGCGCTGCTGCTGATTCCGGATTCCGTGGTTACGAACTGACGGCGCGACCACCCCGTCCGCTTCGCGTCCACCCCTCCTCATTCGAGGAGGGGAAAATAAATATAATCGCGGTGCATGCCACACGAATTTCCCCGCCTTATAGAGGCGGGGAGCCTGCGAAGGCAGGCGGGGGCGGTGGGCGGCGCATGGAGAAACCGACCATCTCTTCATCGGCACGAATCGCGTAACCCCACGAAAAGTGGTAGTCGTATTTATTCCACCGCCGCGACCACCCCTTCCACTTCGCTCCCTCCCCTCCTTAAAAACAGGAGGGGAAAACGCACGAGTTACATCACCCCGACGCCCCACCCGACTCACCCCCCGTTCCCGCCGCATTCTTTATCGCCCGCACTTCGGCGAACGCGGCATCGACATCACGCTGCTGAAACGGCTTCTGCAGCAGCGGCCGGTCATCATACGGAGGCCGCAGGCTGTCGCGGCCATAACCGGTGGCAAAAATGAACGGGATACTGCGTGCGGCGAGTGCGTCGGCGACCGGATAGACGTCGTGTCCGTTGAGATTGA
>DASSKX010000622.1:0-2361 GCA_035689925.1 Acidobacteriaceae bacterium | reverse complement strand
GAAAGCATCCTCACCGAGGTCGGCCGCTTCCAGGGCAAACGCGACCGCTTCGACGATGAGACTGTGGTTGTGCTCCGCGTCGTGTAGTGTGTCCGGCTTCCGGGCACGACCGCTCAGACCAGCATCCACCGCCTGTCTGATTACTGTGCGGACATGAAGCAGATTATCTTTGTGCGAATCATGGTTACTCGCATTTTGCCGCTTTGATTACTAATGGGGACCTCACCCCACCTCGGCGCATTTTGTTGTTTCTTTATTCCTCCTCTGTGCTACCATCCGTCCACCCAGAAGTACGATCCGATCCCCCGGCTGGGTGTTCTTCCCCCAACACATTTTGACTACAGTGAGAGACTGTCATGAAGAGACAGATCGTGTTGGCTTACGTTGCAGCCATTATGGCCGGGATTCTTGGGGCCGTGTGTTTACCTGCGAGCTGGTATCAAAGTCCGGCGCCGAAGATCGCTACCCTACAACCTGCCCCGAGTGCTCACGCCTCGCTGCTGGCCGACAAGCGCTAACAAAACGTCTTTAGAGCTTCCGTCAGGATTTCCGCATCCTGCACACCAGCGGCCGCTCAAGCCTTGCTCAGGCGTGAGCCGGCGCAGCATCAACGAGACGCTGCATCGCTGCCCGACGTCAGCCGAACCGTAATCCCCCACGGATCCGTGAACGTGTATGCAGAATCGGCGTTCGGCCGGAAGAATCCCGCCGTTTGCAGGCTGTCGGCTGCGCGCGCGACATCCTCTGCCGTGGGCAGCACCAGTTCCCAGAAAACAAGGCGCGGGTCGCCATCCGAGGCCAGCGGAGACTCTGCCGCCCACACGTTCGCCCCCACATGATGGTGATATCCGCCCGCTGAAAGAAACAGCGCGCCAGGATAACGCCACGTCATGATGTCCAGCCCAAGCGCCGCGTGATAGAAGAGCGCCGCCGTCGGCAGATCGCCGACATACAGATGCACATGCCCGATGGTCGTACCCGCCGGAGCACCCTGCCAGCTGTCCGCGGCCACCTGCGGAAGCGTCGCGAACTGCAATGGCTTCGTGTCCATGGCCAGTTCCGGACCGTCGAACGGCCACGCCGCCCGCTCGCGATCGGCATAGACCTCCACCGCCAGCCCATCGGGATCCGTCAGGTACACCGCTTCGCTCACCGCATGGTCGCTGGCCGCGAACGGCACGCCGCTCCGCCGCAGGTGCTGGACGAAGCTGCTGAGATCCTCGCGCGACGGCAGCAGAAATGCTGTGTGATACAGCCCCAGCCGGGTCGTGCGTCCCAGTGGCCGCACCCCGGCCTGCTCCTCCAGTTCAAGAATCGTCCCGTTCGCGGCTGTGCCCAGCTTTGCGAAGCGATCCGTACGTTCCAGGACGGCCAGGCCAATCACGCCGCCATAGAAGGCGATCGAGCGCTCCAGGTTCGAGACGGCGAGCCGCACGAGACCAATGCGCGTCTGCGCGGGCAGGCGATACGACGGCGGATGGATGCCAACCGCCGTGCTTTCAACCGCTGGACTCATAGTGGTCACGAGGATTCCTCTATTGAGGGATGGCCGCAGGGCGCTCCAGGGTGCAGAATGTGGCAGAACTGAGGAGATGCCGGATGATCGAGGCGCGCGGACTGGCTCCGCTGCTGCAGGTCTACGATATGCCCACCGCGGTACGCTTTTATCGCGACAAGCTGGGTTTTGAGGTTGTCACCACCTCGCCTCCCCTTGGAGGAGCGGACCGCTTCCACTGGTGTCTGCTGCGGCTTGGCGACGCCGAGCTGATGCTCAACACCGCCTATGAGTTCGACGACCAGCGCCCCTCGCGCGAAGAGCACAACCAGGTCCGCGGCCATTACGATACCTGCCTCTTCATCAGCTGTCCGGACGTCGACGGAGCCTACAACCAACTGATGGAGCGCGGTCTCGACCTCAAACCGCCCGCGGTCGCCCCATACGGCATGAAACAGCTCTACCTCATGGACCCCGACGGCTTCGGCCTCTGCTTCCAGTGGCAGGCCGACTGACAATCACGCACGCGGGTACGAAGCGGCACTGGCGCGAATTCCCTCGGCATACGCCGTGCCGCTGAACCCGAACGCCCGCGCGAATTTCGACGAGTCGAACAGGTACGGCGAGTCGTTCTGGTACAGCATCTCGTAGATCTCTCCCACAATCGGCTTAAACCACCCCACCACGCGAACCATCGGACGGCTGAGCACCTGGTATCGTGGCGCCACTCCGAAGGCCTCCGCGGCCATCGCAATGAACTCCTTCCCATTCGGCGGATTCGCCGTGGTAGGCAGATGCCAGGTCTGGTTCCAGGCGGAGTCACTTGCGGCCAGCATCTTCAGCCCCTGAGCCGCATCCGGCGTGTA
>DASSKX010000621.1:0-4543 GCA_035689925.1 Acidobacteriaceae bacterium | reverse complement strand
CTATCCGTGTTCCAGCGGCTGGCGGCTGCCCATCGAGGGACGGGCGCGCCGGCGACCAGGAGCGAAGAGCCGCATGCAGCTACGGCCGCTTCGGTCCGATCGGCAGCGCCGCAGCCACGAGTTGAGATTGCGCATGTGGCGCTGCGACGAAGCCAGTCCGAAACGCGTGAAGCAGTGACCTGAAACGAACCTTCGCGTGTTCCCATCGGCCGAAAGCGGTTTTGGCCGGCACCGTCGCACATCGCAGGCAGAGGTTTAGCGAATCTGTGGGTATCGCTGCCGCGGGGATCAGGAATGCCGCGAGGGGCGCGATTGTCCCTTTTGATTGGCTGCACTTCCACCGCAGAGCACTGATTCGGCGGTTGTACACTCGCCAACAGCGCCCGTGACCTTCGTTTCCCCGCTGTCATGCAGGTTTTGATCGGTCGCGTTACGATGGTGGGTGGTGCCGAAGGGAAGAAAGCGTGCCGTTGTTTGTCTGTCCGGGGGGATGGATTCCTGCGTATGCGCGGCGCTGGCGGCGCGCGACTATGACGCTTACGCGCTGCACTTTGGCTACGGGCAGCGGACCGAAGAGCGCGAACTGCGGGCCGCGCGGGAAGTGGCCGATGCGCTGGGGCTGAGTGATTTTCTGCATCTCAGGCTGGACCTCTTTCGCCGGATCGGCGGCTCGGCGCTGACCGACGCGCGCGTGGCTGTTCCGAGAGCGCCCGAGGGCGGCAAGATCGGCGCGGAAATTCCTGTCACGTACGTGCCGTTTCGGAATGCTCATTTCCTGTCCGCGGCCGTGAGCTGGGCGGAAGTGCTGGGCGCGGCGGGGGTTTTCATTGGGGCCGTGGAGCAGGACAGCTCCGGCTACCCGGACTGCCGGCCCGCCTATTACGAAGCTTTCCAGCGGCTGATTGAAGCCGGGACGAAAGACGGCGACATCCGAATTCATACTCCGCTCATCCACCTGCACAAGAAGGAGATCGTGGCGCTCGGTCTTGAACTGGGCGCACCGCTGGAGTTAACGTGGTCCTGCTATTCGGGTTCCGAGGCGGCATGCGGCGTTTGCGAGAGCTGCGTGCTGCGGTTGCGAGCCTTCCAGCAGGCCGGTGTCCAGGACCGGATCCGCTATGTGTCGCAGCGGGATACGGGAGCCGATTTTCAGGAGCACGCGGCAGTTCGCTCCAGAGAGGAATGAATATGAAGAAGAACTACTTCTGGCCACGCTTCGTGCTGGCTGCCATTATCGCGGTTGCACTTTCGTGGGCAACGTTGCCTGCCGGAGCCCAGGAGGGCGCGGCGGGTTCGGGAAAAATTCACGGGCAGGTGACCGATCCGGCCGGTGCGCCGGTGGAGAACGGCACGGTCTCGTTATATCCGGGAACGGGCGGCATCACGCCGAACACCGAGGCGAAGTACACGTTCAACGTCCAGAACGGCACGTATTCGGGTAACAACGTGGCGGCGGGAACGTACAGCCTGATCTATCGCGCGCCGAATACGCCGAAGAACCAGGTGGTCGATCAGCTGGACAACATCAAGGTAACGGCGGGGCAGGACACGGCGGCCGACTTCGACATGTCGCGGCCGGATTACGTCGCGAAGCTCACTCCCGAGCAGCGCAAGGCTCTGGAAGAGACGAAGAAGAAGAACGCGGCCATTCTGAAGGAGAACTCGCAAATCAAGAATCTGAATGCCGACCTGGCGAAGGCGCGCGAGGATGACAAGAACCACAACTATGCGGAAGCGGTCGCGCTGATGCAGAAGGATGTGACGGCCAAACCCGATGCTGCCGTTCTGTGGGTGGAGCTGGGGCTGGCGCAGGCGGGCAACAAGCAGTGCCCGGAGGCGGAGAATTCGCTGAAGAAGGGCATCGAGATGGATGCCGCGTCGAAGAAGCCCGATCCGGGTCTGGAAGGCGCAGCCAACGACAAGCTGGGCGAGTGCTACGCGTCCGACGGCAAGATTCCCGAAGCGCAGGCTGCTTATGAGGCAGCCGCCAAGGTGAACCCTCCCGGTGCGGGCATGTACTACACCAACGCGACGATCATGATGGACCGCGCGTCCGGCACGTCTCCGGCAGCCGCTGAGGCGGTACCGGCCATGGCGGATAAGGCGATCGCCGCGAAACCGGACAACCCAATTCCGTATTACCTGAAAGGCAAGGCTCTGATCCAGAAAGCGTCGGTGGATCAGAAGACGGGCAAGATTGTTGCGCCTCCGGGATGCCAGGAGGCCTATGAGAAGTATCTGCAGCTGGCGCCGAACGGGCAGTTTGCCGCCGATGCCAAGCAGGTGCTTTCGGAGATGTCCGGCACGCAAACCTCGAGCTACAAGGCTTCGAAGAAGCACTAAAGTCCGGCTCTGCCAGGTTACTGAAGAGCGCCGTGCTCACGGCGCTCTTTCTTTTTTGCGACAATCGTTGCCATGCCCGAGACAGCGCCATCGGTAGTTCTGAGCTACGCGGAAGCAACGAACGTGGTACGTGCACATGCGGAACGAGTCCGCGGCGCAGCGCGTCCTGCAGAAACCGTCCCTTTGCCGAAAGCCACGGGACGCGTTCTGGCCCAGGCGATTGCGGCCGATCGCGATCAGCCGCCGTTTCCACGCGCTACGCGGGATGGCTTTGCCTGTCGCGCGGATGACCTGACGGCGGGCGATGTGCAGGTCGTCGGACAACTGCGGGCGGGGGAGCCCTGGGCGCACGGCGATCTCGAGCGCGGGGAAGCGATCGAGATCATGACGGGAGCGGCCGTGCCGCCGGGGGCCGATTCTGTGGTGATGGTGGAGCATGTGAAGGTCGCAGAACAGCGTGTGAGCCTGAACGGGGGCTCGGGATTGAAGCCGGGAGACAATGTTGTTCCTGCGGGGGCCGAGGCGAAGGCCGGCGATGTTGTGGTTCCGGCGGGGCGACGGATGGGTCCGGCGGAAGTGGCAGCGGCGGCGGCCTGCGGTGCGGTGGGCGTGGAGGTTTGGGCCAGGCCGCGCGTTGCGATTCTGGCTACGGGCGACGAACTGGTGGACATTGCGCAGGAGCCGCTGGCCTGCCAGATTCGTAACTCGAACAGTTACAGTCTGGCGGCGCAGATCATTGCGGCGGGCGGCATACCGCAGATCAATGCGATTGTGGCGGACGACGCTTCGGCGACGGAGCAGGCGATTCGCGACGCGAGCGGCTGCGACCTGGTGCTGCTGACGGGCGGCGTCTCGATGGGGAAATTCGACTTTGTGGAGCAGGCGCTGCTGGGGCTGGGCGCGGAGTTTTTCTTTACCGGGGTTCGGATTCAGCCGGGCAAGCCGGTGGTGTTTGGGAAGCTGCCGGGGCCGTACTTCCTGGGGCTGCCGGGGAATCCCATTTCGACCATGGTGACGTTCGCTCTGTTTGCCGGGCCGCTGCTGCGGGCAATCGGCGGGGAGCGTTCCACGGAGCCGCGGTTTGTGCTGGCGCGCGTGGAGGAGGAAGTGCGCGTGAAGCCGGGACTGACGCGCTTTCTGCCGGCGCGCATGGACGGCGATGTGCGCGGGGCGCGCGTGCGGTGGCTGCCGTGGCAGGGCTCCGGCGATTTGACCGCTGCGGCGCGGGCGAATGCGTTTCTCGTTGTGCCGGAGAGCGCGGATCATGTTCCGGCCGGAGGAATCGCTTCGGTGCTGCTGCTCTGACGGTCAGGCGCGGCGAACGCGGGGCTGCGAGGCGAAGAAGGCGTAGAGGGCAACGCCGCAGTAGGCCACCACAGGAACCGCGTAGGCCAGCGAGACGCCGCGGCCCATCTCGGAGAGCTTGCCCATGGCGGGCGTGAGCACGGCGCCGCCGATGATCGACATCACCAGCACCGAGCCGCCGAATTTCGTCTTGTCGCCGAGCTCCTTGATGCCGAGGGCGAAGATGGTCGGGAACATGAGAGACATGAAGAAGCTGGTGAGGAAGAGGCACCAGAGCCCTGCCCATCCCGGATGCAGGACGGCAAAGGCGGCGAGCGCGGTGTTGATGACGGCATAGATGCCGGTGAGGATGTGCGGCCGGATCAGCCGCATGAGCCAGGCGGAAAAGAAGCGTCCCACGGCGAAGGCGGCGAGGGTGCCGGTGAGGAAGTATCCGGCGACGCGCTCGGGCGCTCCGGTGTACTGCTGGGCGTACTGGATGAAGTAGCTCCAGGTGCCCACCTGCGCGCCCACGTAGAGGAACTGCGCGATGACGGCGGCGATGAAGTGCGAGCGCAGCAGAGAGCCGTGGGAGCCGGGTGCGGTGCTGCGCTCCTCGCGCTGCTCGGTGCCGACGGCGGGAAACTTGGTGCGCGCGACGAGGATGGCCCAGAAGAACACGACGGCGGCGAGCACCATGTACGGGTGGACGACGCGGAGGATCTCCGACTTCAGGTAAGCCTGATATTGATGCTGCGCCTGGAGCGCGGCGACCTGGTCGGGGCGCAGTTCGATTCCGGAAAAGATGAAGACGGTTCCGAGGAACGCTCCTGTGATGGAGCCGAGCGGGTTGAAGGCCTGGGCCAGGTTCAGGCGGCGCTCGGAGGTGCGCGGGTCACCCATTTCTGCGATGAAG
>DASSKX010000620.1:0-2567 GCA_035689925.1 Acidobacteriaceae bacterium | reverse complement strand
CGTCACGGCCGGCACCTCGGTGGCCCCGCTCACCGGCACGGTGGCGCAAGTCGTTCCCGCCGCCGATCCCGCCAGCCGGAGCTTCCTCATCAAGCTGGATCTGCCTGCGTCTGCCGCTCTGCGCGCCGGCATGTACGCCACCGTCGCGATTCCCGGCGAATCGAAGCCGATGATTACCGTTCCTGCTTCCGCCGTGACGATGCGCGGCTCACTGCCCTGCGCCTACGCAGTGGACGCCAACGGTCTCGCGCAACTCCGGTACGTGACGCTCGGCGCCCGTCATGGCGATCAGGTAGAAGTCCTCTCCGGCGTCACCGCCGGTGAATCGCTCGTGAACCATCCCGGCGACCGCGACCTGGCTGGTCAACGGATCGAATCAGAAAACGGGGCGCAGCCATGAAGAAGGAAGTTGAAACCTGCGCGCCCGGATTTGCCGCCCAGAGGTGCAAACCGGGAATCGCGGGCCGCCTGGCAAGCGCCTTCCTGGATTCGAGACTGACGCCGCTCGTGATTGCAGCCTCCCTCGCCCTGGGCATCTTCGCGGTGCTTGCCATCCCGCGGGAGGAGGAACCGCAGATCCTCGTCCCGATGCTCGACGTGATGACGGCCATGCCCGGCGCCTCGCCGGCAGAGATCGAGCAGCGCGTCACGAATCCCGTCGAGAGCCTGATGCACGAGATCCCCGGCGTCGAGTATGTGTACTCCATCTCGAGCCCAGGCCAGTCGCTCGTCATCGTTCGTTTCCTTGTCGGCACCTCTGAAGACGACGCGCTGGTCAAGGTTTACAGCAAGCTTTACTCCAACGCCGACCGCATGCCGCAGGGTGCGTCGCAGCCGCTGATCAAGGCACGATCCATCGATGACGTTCCCATTCTCGCGCTGACGCTCTGGGGTCCACGGTACGACGGCTACCAACTGGGGCAGATGGCCAATGAGGTACAGCACACGATTCGCCAGATCACCGACGTATCAGAAACGACGGTGATTGGCGGACAGCCGCGTGCCATGCGTGTTGTGCTGAACAGCACAAAGCTGAGTGCGTTTGGACTTGCCCCTTCGGACATCGTCGGACGCTTGCAGGCTGCGAACGCCCGCATCCAGGCCGGCGAGTTTGCCGATGCCAATCAGCAGATCCGGCTCGACGCCGGCAATCTCTTCCGCGACACACAGGACGTCGAAAACGTCGTCGTCGGAGTGGCGAATGGCCGCCCCATCGCGCTGCGCGATATAGCTGACCGCGTCGTCGATGGCCCCGCCGATCCGCAGGACTATGTTCTGTTCGGCCAGGGCGGGCACCAATATCCTGCCGTCACCATCACCGTGGCCAAGCGCAAAGGGACCAACGCAACGGATATCGCCGATGCGGTTCTGCGCCGTGTGCATGCCATGCAGGGTGTCGCTGTGCCCGCCGACCTGAAGATCACGACGACACGCAATTACGGCGCGACCGCCAAGGACAAATCGGATACGCTGCTGCGGCACCTGTTGCTCGCGACGATCTCCGTCACCGTGCTCATCGCGCTCTTCCTCGGCTGGCGCGAATCGGGAGTCGTGCTGCTTGCGATCCCCGTGACCCTGGCGCTGACTTTGGCGGTGTCGTACCTGATGGGCTACACGCTGAACCGCGTGACTCTCTTCGCGCTCATCTTCAGCATCGGCATTCTGGTGGACGACGCCATCGTCGTCGTCGAAAACATGGTGCGCCACTTCAGGATGCCGGCCAATCGCCGGCGTCCGCTTGCCGAAGTGGCCGTCGAAGCTGTCGCTGAAGTCGGGAATCCGACGATCCTCGCCACCTTCACCGTGATCGCCGCGATTTTGCCCATGGCCTTTGTGCGCGGTCTCATGGGCCCGTATATGCGGCCGATCCCCGTCGGCGCCTCCATCGCGATGCTGTTTTCGCTGATGGTTGCGTTCGTCGTTTCGCCCTGGGCGGCGATGCGCCTGCTCGGGCGCAAACACCTCAGCGGCGCGCACACGCTGACGCCGGAACGGGAGGGCTGGCTTACGCGTCTCTACCGCCGCGCCATGCAACCGCTGCTGCGCACGGCGCGAGCGCGCTGGATGTTCCTCGGGATTGTTGCCGGGTTGCTCGTGCTTTCGGCCGCGCTCGTGCCGATGGGGCTGGTCCTGGTCAAGATGCTGCCCTTCGATAACAAGAGCGAATTTCAGGTCATCATCAACATGCCTGACGGTACGCCGCTCGAGCAGACGACGCGTGTCGCACAGACCCTCGGGACCTATCTCAGCCGCCAGCCGGAAGTTGCTAATTATCAGATTTATTCCGGCGCATCTGGTCCGTTCAACTTCAACGGGCTGGTGCGCCATTACTACCTGCGGCGCCAGCCGAACCAGGCCGATATTCAGGTGAATCTTGTCGCGGCCGATCAGCGCAGTGCACAAAGTCACGCCATCGCACGCCGGCTTCGCCCGGATCTCGATCACCTCGCTGCGCCCTTCGGCGCACGCCTGCAAGTCTCTGAAGTGCCGCCCGGACCGCCCGTGCTGCAGACGCTGGTTGCCGAAGTGTACGGCCCGAGCACATCCGGCCAGATCGACGTCGCGCG
>DASSKX010000619.1:0-3381 GCA_035689925.1 Acidobacteriaceae bacterium | reverse complement strand
CTGATCCGCCGCCGTCTTGATCGGGTCAGCCGCGAGATGCGCATAGCGTGCTGTCGTCTGCACCTGCGTATGCCCGAGCAGCTTGCCGATCATCGGCAGCCCCTGGCCAGCGGCAACAGCCGTCGAGGCGAACGTATGCCGCAGATCATGGGTAACCGGTACGAGGTCCCACGTAGGCCGCAATCAGCTCGCGCGGGCGTAGCGGGTGGGCATCCAGTATTGGCGCATGGCCTCGACGACGGCTGGAATATCGCTGTGGGCGTTGCGCAGAAATTCCCTAGTCTCGCGGCCCCGCCGAGGTGGTCCGAGCAGCGGACGCCCCTGGTCGTCACGACAGTGCAGCAAGATGGGCAAGAGCAGCGCATGGTTGACGTCGCTGGTATCGAGCAGCGGCACCCAATCCGACATCCGGAGCCGCATGGCAGCGTAGAATCCTCGGCACCAAGGATGCGGATCGACTTCGCCATTGGGCTTGCGCCGATGCATTGGCTCGAACCGATCCGGGGTGGTCGTCAGAACGCGACTGATGTCGTTGTGGCGCCGCGCGACAGCGCGGATCGCCGTGAACTCCGAGGTGCCGCCGTGATTGAAGGCATCGGCATCGACGGCGAGCAGCGGACAGATCCAGTCGCGTGGGTCAATCGACACCGGCCCGGCCACGATCGCAGCGACGTAGCCATCCAGCATCGGGATGCTGGCGGCGACAGGATGCCGGTCGGCGCGGTCCTGCAGCCATCGCTCGAGCTCCGCGAGCGGCTTAGCGGCTGCCGCCATCGCCGGCGATTCGGAATGGCGATCTGGATTCATGCCGCGGCCTGTGCAGCGCGCTCACGGGCAGCCTTCCAGTTCCAGACCAGCAGCTCGTGCAGCTGATGGCTCTTGGTTTGCCCGGAGACAATTCGCTCCAGCACATCCGTCAGATAGATTTGGGGATCGAGTTCATGGAGCTTTGCTGTGTTCACGATCGACGACAGGATCGCCCAGCTCTCGGCGCCGCCCTCGCTGCCGCTGAACAATGAGTTGCGTCTGCCCATTGCAATGGGGCGCATGGAACGCTCGACCGTATTGGAATCGACCTCGACGCGGCCATCGCTGAGAAACAGCGTCAGTCCCTCCCAGTGATTGAGCACATAGTTGATGGCCTCTGTCAGCTTCGACTGGGAGAAGAGCTGGCTGATCATCTCGGTCAGTCGCGCTTTGAGCGCCTCCATCAGCGGTGTGGTTCTGGCACGGCGGGCGGCCAGCCGCTGCTCCGCACTGCTGCCGCGGATCTCTGCCTCGATGGCATAGATGGCCCGCAGGCGTTCGATTACCTCGTGCGCGAACGGCGAGCTCGTCGTCTTGTACACCTCGACAAATTTGCGTCGCGCATGGGCGAGACAGAAAGCGAGTTGGATCGTGCCGACATGGCCGCGGGCGAGCGCCTTGTAGGCGGCATAGCCGTCCACCTGCAGAATCCCGGAGAAGCCCGCCAACTGTCCGGCGATCGCGTCGGTGCCGCGCCCGTCGGCAAACACATAGGCGACCGCCGGCGGCGCCGGCCCGCCCCACGGGCGATCGTCCATCGCATGCGCCCAGAACTGGCAGATCCGGGTGCGGCGTCGCCCAGGGTCGAGCACCGGCATCGGAGTCTCGTCGCAGAACACTCGCGGTGCTGCCTGAATCGTCCGCAGCTGGAGGTCATAGAGGCTTTTGAGCCACCAGGCCGCACGCTTCACCCAGCCCGCAAGCGTTGCCCGGTCGAGATGGACGCCCTGGCCGGCCAAAATCTGCACCTGCCGGTACAGCGGCAGATACCAGGCGAACTTCGAGACCACCACGTGGGTCACGAGCGCTGTCGACGCCATGCCGCTCTCGATCAAGCGCGGCAGCACCTTCGCCTGCACCACGCCATCGGTGCAGCTGCGGCAGCCATATTTGGGACGAATCGTGCGCAGCACCCGCAGGATCGCCGGGATCACGTCCAGCACCTCGCTGACGTCCTCGCCGATCTTGTGAAGCTCGCCCCGGCAGCACGGGCACCCGGTCGTGTCCGGCTCCAGCACCTGCTCGCAGCGCGGCAGGTGTTTAGGCAGCGCACCAATGTTGCGGCGCGCCTTCTTGCGCGGCGCTTTGCCAGACGGCTTCGCCGCAGGCGCATCATCGTTAGCAGCCTCCGGCGGGGTGACCCCGGTCTCGAGATCGCCCAGCTCGAGCGCAAACTGCTCGGCGACCAGCACCGCAAGCCGCTCCGAGCGCCTCCCGAAGATCATGTCCTTGAGCGTCTGCATCGCCACGCGCAGCTTCTCGTTCTCGGCGTCGAGCGCGAGCACCATCTCGGTCAGAGCTGCGCTGTCGGTCGGGAGAGCTTCGGGGCGAATCGCCATGACCAGACGATACATCCGCGCACCCTATGCTCCAGCAAAATCCGCACCTCTCATCCCACAAGAGCCGGCTGCTTCACAGGCTTTGGTGAGACCCGCGTCCACTCGAGCCCGTCGAGCAGCATCGCGAGCTGAGTCACACTCAGATGCACCACGCCGTCGCGGATCGGCGGCCAGGTGAAGCGCCCCTGGTGCAGCCACTTCGTCACCAGCACCATGCCGCTGCCGTCCCAGGCCAGTAGCTTCACTCTATCCATGCGCTTGCTGCGGAACACGAAGACGTCGCCGCAATACGGGTTCGCGTGCAGCGCTTCGCTCACCAGCGCCGACAGCGTGTGCACCGACTTGCGAAAGTCGACCGGCTGCGTCGCCAGCACGACCTTGAGGTCGGCCCGTAGTGCGATCACCGGCCGCCTCTGAGCGCCGATAGCACCGTCGAGAGCGTCTTCAACTCCACTCCCGGCTCGACCCGGACGCGCGCCCCGCTCACCTCGATCTCGATCATTCCACCGGCCCTCGCCGGCAGAACCTTCTCCAGCAGCCTCGTCTGCGCCGGCGCAGCACGGTCCGGCTCGCCAGTTGTCCCGCCACCGCTCTCCTCGACAATCCGGACCGGCACGAAGCTTGCCGCCTTGCTGCGCGCCGTCGCTGCAAACTGATGTCGCCAGGCCGTGAGCAGCCCACGGGCGACGCCATTGCGCCGAGCCACCTCGGAAATGTTGGCGGCCGTCTCAAAGCTCTCCGCGACGATCCGGGCCTTCTCCTCGGCCGTCCACCGTCGTCGCCGGCTCTGCCCGGTGATCACTTCGATACGACGATACGAGTCGCCTTCCTGCCTGGCATCAAGCATGGCATTTGCCATCGCCTCACCTCCAACGATCAGCTCATGCCAGGCTGTATCGCAGGCGAATCTCGCGATGGCGAGGTGAGGGCGTCATGCCGGTTACGCAAGAGCGGCTGGTCGAATGGCACTACATCGCGCCGGGCGAACCGCAGCAGAACGCTTTCATCGAAAGCT
>DASSKX010000618.1:0-2573 GCA_035689925.1 Acidobacteriaceae bacterium | reverse complement strand
TTCGGCTGCGCACGATTGAGCTGGGGAAATTCTTTGGCGTGCTGGAGGGCGGGCGTTTGCTGGCGATGGCCGGACAGCGGCTGCGGCTGCCGGGGTATGTCGAGGTGAGCGGGGTGTGCACGCATCCGGAGGCGCGGGGGCAGGGCTATGCGCAGAGGCTGATGTCGCGGGTGATGGAGGAGATTCTGCGGGAGGGGCGGACGCCGTTTCTGCACAGCTACGCGCACAACGCGGCGGCGATTCGGGTGTACCGGAAGCTGGGGTTTGTGCGGCGGCGGTCGCTGGAGCTGGCGGTGGTAAAAGCCGACCCCGATTCGCGGCTGTCAAGCTGAATAGTTGACACAGTCAATCAAATGGTTGCAGGCTGTTCGGTATGACAGCTGCGACGGTTTCTGCAACTACGGACACGGCGATCTTCCGCCGGTTCAACCGCACGTACACGAGCTTCCTTGGAACGCTGAACGAAGGCTTGCTGGGCAGCGACTTCAGCCTGGCGGAGGCGCGGGTGCTGTATGAGCTGGCGACGCGGGAGGAGCCGCGGGCGGCGGCGATCGCGGCCGATCTGGAGATGGATCCGGCGTATCTGAGCCGGATTCTGGCGAGGCTTGAGCGCGATGGGCTGCTGAAGAGGAAGACGGCGGGCGAGGATGCGCGGGCGGCGTCACTGGGGTTGACGGCGCGGGGGCGGGCGGCGTTCCGGAAACTGGATGCGCTGTCGGAGGCGCAGGCGCAGAGGGTTCTGGACGGCATGGCTCCGGGCGCGGCGGCGGAGATGATTCGCTGCATGCGAACAATGGAGGGGCTGCTGCGGAAGGATGCGGCGAGGGCGCCGCTGGTCCTGCGTCCGCATCGCGTGGGGGATATGGGGTGGATCGTGCATCGCGAAGGCATCGGATACGCGACGCAGTTCGGGTGGGATGAGACGTTTGAGGCGCTGGTGGCGAAGATTGTCGAGCACTTCATTACGCATTTCGATCCGGCGCGGGAGCGGTGCTGGATTGCGGAGATCGATGGCGAGCACGTCGGGCACATTTTCCTGGTGCGGCATCCGGAGGAGCCGGGGACGGCGAAACTGCGGCTGCTGTTCGTCGAGCCGTCAGCGCGCGGGCGCGGGGTGGGCGAGGCGCTGGTGACGGAGTGCTTGCGGTTTGCGCGTTCGGCGGGCTATCGCAAGGTGGTGCTGTGGACGCAAAGCATGCTCGAGGCGGCGCACCGGATTTATGAAAAGGCGGGGTTCCGGCTGGTGAAGGAAGAAGCCCACCACAGCTTTGGGCATGATCTGGTCGGGCAGGAGTGGGAGATGGAACTGTAGGGCACAGGGAACAGGGCTCAGAGAGCAGGGTCAACGCCTGGAAGCGCGTTTTGCGGCTGGGCGGGCGGTCTGCTTTGCGCTGTGCGCTTGTCTGGACTGGATGGTGTGGGCGTTGAGGATGGCGCGCATGAGTCCGGGGAAACGCTGTTCGAGTTCCTGGCAGCGGGTGGTGTTGCGCACTTCGACGCCGTGACGCTCGCTGCGGATAAGCCCGTTCTCGCGCAGGATTTTGAAGTGCTGCGAGAGCGTGGATTTGGGGATGGGCTGGTCGCTGATGGTGAGGAAGCTGGAGCAGTTGACGGTGCAGCGCTGTCCGGCGATATCGGCGTAGATGGCGACCCGGACCGGATCGGAGAGGGCGTAAAGGATTCCTTCGACGGTGACGTCCTCGATCGCCGGGTGGAACAGGGGCCGCATGCATCTGAGATTAATGCGCGCATTGAATCGGTTCAATAGTTCACAAATCCCGAACAAATGAATCTTCCACAGGGGCGGCGTTATCTATCCGCCATGCACCGGTCGAGAGTCGCCGGTCTGAGGAGAGAATTCATGAAAAAGCTTGCCGGAAAAGTTGCTGTCGTCACGGGCGCCTCGAAGGGGATCGGCGCCGCTATTGCAAAATCGCTGGCCGCCGAAGGCGCGGCGGTGGTCGTAAATTACGCGTCGAGCAAGGCGGGCGCGGATGCTGTGGTCGCCGAGATCACGAAGGCGGGCGGCAAAGCGGTCGCCGTGGGCGCGGATGTGTCGAAGGCCGCCGAAGCGCAGGGGCTGATCGAGGTCGCGGTGCGGACGTTCGGACGGCTGGACATTCTGGTGAACAACTCGGGTGTTTACGAATTTGTGCCGATCGAGAACATCACCGAAGAGCATTACGACAAGATCTTCAACGTGAACGTGCGCGGGTTGCTGCTGACGACGCAGGCCGCGGTGAAGTATCTGGGCGAGGGCGCCAGCATCATCAACATCGGCTCGGTGGTGAGCAGCCTGACGCCGCCGAACTCCGCGGTATACACGGCAACCAAGGGCGCGGTGGACGCGATCACGCAGGTGCTGGCGAAGGAATTGGGAGCGCGGAAGATTCGCGTGAACTCGATCAATCCGGGGATGGTGGAGACGGACGGCCTGAAAGCGATGGGGGTGCTGGGAACGGATCTGGAGACGGGTACGGTTGCGCAGACTCCGCTGGGCCGGCTGGGGCAGGTGGACGACATCGCCGGAGTGGCGGCGTTCCTTGCCTCCAACGATGCGAAGTGGCTCACCG
>DASSKX010000617.1:0-5729 GCA_035689925.1 Acidobacteriaceae bacterium | reverse complement strand
AGGAATGCCATCCTGAAGCAGTATCAGAAGCTCTTTGACTATGAGGGTGTGAAGCTCACGTTCACCGAGGACGCCACGCGGGCGGTGGCCCAGGAGGCGCTGTTGCGCAAGGTTGGTGCGCGCGGTCTGCGCATGATCCTGGAGGAGCTGATGCTCGACCTGATGTATCAGCTGCCCAGCAACAAGAAGGTCAAGGAACTGGAGATCCAGGCGGACATGGTGCACAACCGCAACGCCTCCGCCATGCTTCTCGACAAGGCCGGGTGAACTGCACGCACTCACGGCGAAAGAGAATCGAAACCTGCCGCCAGTCCGTCTAACAGACTGGCGGTTCCGGTTTTGGAAGCGGGTACCATTCCCACCACTGTTGAACCAGCTTTACTGAGCATCCGGTCTCCGGATGGGTTACTCTCTTGTAAGACTTTGACCCGTTCGGCACGCCGGAAGATCGCAGCCGCGAAAGGAATCCCGTGAGCCAATCCTCAAAAGAGAACCGGGAAAGAAACGAACTTCGCAAGCTTCCCATGATGCCCATTCGGGACATGGTGATCTTTCCTCACATGATGACCCCGTTCGTGGTCGGCCGCGAGTCGAGCGTCCGCGCGCTGGAAGAAGCGCTGAACGGGGAGCGCAAGATTTTTCTGGCGACCCAGCACGATGCGCGCGTGGATGAACCGCGGCCGGACGAAATCTACGCGGTCGGCACCGTGGGCAACATCGTCCAGAGCGTCCGCATGCCGGACGGCAACATCAAGGTGCTGGTCGAAGGCATCGAGCGGGCACGCGCTGTCGAGATCAGCGACTCGGACGGCTTCTTTGTCGCGACGGTGAAGATCGCGAAGCCGGTGACGGAAACGACTCCGCAGATTGAGCAGCTGGTCCAGCGGGTCACGTCGCTGTTTGAGCAGTATGTCAAGCTGCAGCAGTCGTTGAATGTCGAGACGGTTGCATCGGCGATCCGCACGGATGAGCCTTCGAAGCTGGCCGACACCATTGCGGCGAACCTGCAGCTGGAAGTCCCGGACAAGCAGGAGCTGCTGGATACGTTCGATCTGCCCGAGCGGCTGCTGAAGATTGCCGACGTCCTCGACATCGAGATTGAAAAGCTGAACATGGACCGCAGCATCCAGTCGCGCGTGAAGCGGCAGATGGAGCGGGCGCAGAAAGAGTACTACCTCAACGAGAAGATCAAGGCGATCCAGAAGGAACTGGGGCGCGGCGAGAAGAGCGAATTCGACGAACTCAAGAAGAAGATCGAAACCGCCGGCATGCCCAAGGATGTCTTCGAGAAGGCCATCCAGGAGCTGAAGAAGCTCGAAGCGATGCCGCCGATGTCCGCCGAATCCACGGTCTCGCGGAATTATCTGGACTGGCTGCTTGCGGTGCCATGGAAGAAGAAATCCAAGGAGACGCGCAGCATCGATCACGCGGAGAAGGTGCTGAACGCGGATCACTACGGCCTGGAAAAGATCAAGGAGCGCATCCTGGAGTTCCTCGCGGTGCGCCAGCTGGTGAAGAATCCCAAAGGCTCCATCCTGTGCTTTGTCGGACCGCCGGGCGTCGGGAAGACGTCGCTGGGCATGTCGATCGCGAAGGCGACCGGGCGCAAGTTCGTCCGGATGTCGCTGGGTGGCGTGCGCGACGAGGCGGAGATCCGCGGCCACCGCCGCACCTACATCGGAGCGCTGCCGGGACAGATCATCCAGTCGATGAAGAAGGCCGGCACGCGCAACCCCGTTTTCATGCTCGACGAAGTGGACAAGATGGCCTCGGACTTCCGTGGCGATCCGGCGTCGGCGCTGCTCGAGGTGCTGGATCCGGAGCAGAACACCAGTTTCCAGGATCATTACCTCGATGTGGAGTATGACTTGTCGCAGGTGCTGTTCGTCGCGACGGCGAACGTGCTGCACACGATTCCGCCCGCGCTGCAGGACCGCATGGAAATCCTGCGCCTGCACGGGTACACGGAAACCGAGAAGGTGGAGATCGCCAAGCAGTATTTGCTGAAGAAGCAGCGCGACAACACCGGCCTGACGGAGAAGAACGTCACCTTCACCGATGACGCGATCACGGAAATCATCCGGAGCTATACCCGCGAAGCGGGCGTGCGCAACCTGGAGCGCGAGATCGGCAACATCTGCCGCAAGGTTGCTCGCCGGGTGGTGAAAGCCGGACCGAAGCACAAAGAGATGATCACCGCCGAGAATCTGGCGGACTTCCTCGGAGTGCCGAAGTTCCGCGACTCCTCAGTGAACGAGAAGAGCGAGATCGGCCTGGTGAATGGCCTCGCGTGGACCGAGGTTGGCGGCAGCATTCTGCAGACGGAAGTGCAGGTGCTGGACGGCAAGGGCAAGCTGACGACAACCGGCCAGCTCGGCGACGTGATGCAGGAATCGGCGCAGGCAGCGCTGTCTTACGTTCGCAGCCGCGCGCATCACCTCGGACTGCCCAGGGACTTCTACCGCAATGTGGACATCCACATTCACGTGCCTGAGGGGGCAATCCCGAAAGACGGCCCTTCGGCGGGCATCACGCTGGCAACCGCTCTGGCAAGCGCACTGGCGCGGATCCCGGTGCGCCGCGATATCGCGATGACCGGGGAAGTGACGCTGCGCGGGAAGGTGCTGGCGATTGGCGGGCTCAAAGAGAAGCTGCTCGCAGCACATCGCGCGGGAATCTTCGAAGCCATTCTGCCAGGGGACAACCGCAAGGATCTGCCAGACCTGCCGGAGAACCTGAAGAGCGCCATGAAGCTGAACTTTGTCGATTCGATGGATGAGGTCCTCAAGTTGGCTCTGGAGGCGCCGTTGCCGGAACTGCACGAGGACACGCCGGATGTGCTGGAGTCCACGGTGCTGGCTCCTGTGCCGCCGCCTGCGGTGGAGCAGCGCGCTCACCAGTAGTAATCAATGGGCTGCGGCTGAGCTACAGCAGCCGCAGCTTTCTCCCCGCATCGCGTTACGCGCTTCGATCAGGAGCAGCGGCAGCACCGCCAGTGCAGCTACAGAATCGACCCACCGCACATGCAGCGTCGCATCCGCGATGAGGCCGGCCAGGGCAGCAGCCGCCATCCACGCGCAGGTGGCTGACTGCACGGAATCCGCAGCGAGGACCTGGCTGCCCGTTTTTCGGGAGAGCCGCCGCTTCTGCCAGGCCAACACCGGCATTCCAAACAGCGCGGCAACCGTAATAGCCATTCCTGCTGGGCTGCTTTCCGGCCGGATTCTGATCCTCCACGCGAGAATGGCGGTGATGACCACGACGCCGGCGAGGACATACAGCAGAATCCCGGCAAGCTGTGCGGAGCGCATGCGCGAGATCCTGATACGCGGGCTGAAGGCGAGCAGCACCAGGATGGCGGAGAGCAATTCGACAAAGCTGTCGGCTCCGAAGGCCATGAGGACGACGCTGTGCGCCTGCCAGGCGCCGTAGAGCGCAACGGCGCACTCGATTGTCATCCAGATCGTGGAAACCACCTGGAGCCGCATCACGGCCATGCGGGTGAACGCCGCAGAGCCGATGGTGGGATGGCTTGCCATGTGTCTAAATCTTTTGGAGCGCCTGATCCAGGTCCGCGAGGATGTCGTCGATGTCTTCGAGGCCGACCGAGATCCGCACCAGACCCTCAGTGATTCCGATGCGCTGACGCTCCTCCGGGGGCACCGCCGCGTGCGTGGTGGTGGCCGAGTGCGAGATCAGCGTTTCCACGCCTCCCAGCGATTCGCCGTTGATGCAGACGCGGACCGCCTGCAAAAGCTTGTCGGCATTGCCGCGAGAGCCGACCTCGAACGACATCATGGACCCAAAGCCCGACATCTGGCGTTTCGCCAGTTCATGCTGTGGATGGTTCGGCAGACCAGGATACGAGACGCGGCTCACTTTGGGATGCCTGGAGAGAAATTCCGCGACGGCCCGCCCGTTGGCGTCGTGCTGGCGCATGCGGACGGCCAACGTCTTGACTCCACGGAGGATCAGCCAGCTTTCAAAGGGCGACAGAATTCCGCCGGTACACTTCTGCACGAAGCGGAAGTTCTCGGCGTGTTCGGGTTTGGTGGCGACCAGAACACCGCCGAGGCCGTCGCTGTGTCCGTTGAGAAATTTGGTCGTGGAGTGCATCACGATGTCGGCACCGAGTTCGATGGGCCGCTGGAAGTACGGGGACATGAATGTGTTGTCGACACTCATGTCGATACCGTGCTCGTGGCAGACATTGGCAACCGCCCGAATATCCGTCAGCATCATCAGCGGGTTCGTCGGCGTTTCGATGTGGACCAGCTTTGTGTTGGGCCGGATCGCGCGGCAGACATTGTCCGGATTCGACGTGTCCACGAAGGTGAACTCGATGCCGTGGCGCACGATGACCTGGTTGAAGAGGCGCACGGTGCCGCCGTACACGTTGTCGCCGCAGATGACATGATCGCCCGTGTGCAGCATCGTGACCAGCGCGGCGATGGCTGCCATGCCACTGGCAAAAACGTGCGCGCTCTGACCACCTTCGAGTGAAGCCAGGCTGGCTTCGAGAGCATCGCGTGTTGGATTGGAAACGCGCGAGTACTCCCAGCCGCGGTGCTTTTCGATGCCCTGAAGCTGATACGTCGAGCTGAGATAGATGGGTACATTGACGGCGCCGGTGCGAGGTTCGGGTTCCTGCCCGGCGTGAATGGCGCGGGTGGCGAAGCCGTGTTGGTTGCTGCTGCTCATCTCAGTACCAGGATACAGGAGCAAGCGCACGCCATGCGCGCCGTGCGGGTGGGTCCAAGCTGCCAATCCTGTCCAGTAGAATCGGACCTGATGAGGGCCCTTTTCCGCCGTGTGTGGCACGATCCGGTCCTGCTCCTGGCGTTATCGGCGGGATTGCTCGCGTTTGTTGTGCAGTCGGGGGAACTGGGCTCAGCGGATACGCAGCATAGGCTGAACTCGACGCATGCGTTGTGGACGTCGGCGCCGCCGGTATTTCCTGCGGAGTATCCGGAATTCGGCGTTCACGGCCGGGACGGGAAACTACAGAGCTGGTACGGGATCGGCCAGTCTCTGTTGATGCTGCCCGCAGACCTGGTGGGCACAGCGACTGAACGGCTGCCGGCGTTTCGCGGATATGAGGATGACCCCAGCGTCCGCAACATTGTCGTCAGCTACTCGACGAACATCCTGGTCACGGTGTTGACCGCGCTGCTGACTCTGCGGTTCCTGCGGCAGTTCGGATTCACGCTGCGACAAGCCATTGCCGGGGTATTTGCGCTGCTCGTCTCCACCACGCATCTGCACTACACGCAGAACATGATGGAGAACAACTACATTTTTTTGCTCACATTGACTGGATTCTCGTACGAATACGAATGGGTTCGCACGCAGTCGCGGAGGGCACTTCTGCTGGGATCGGGAGCGCTTGGGCTGAACCTGCTCACGCGGATCACGACGGGCATGGATCTGCTCGCAGGCATATTGTTTGTGCTGCTTGTGCTGTGGTTCGAGGGGTGTCGCGGGCGGGCTCTCCGGGCTCGCATGCGCGGATATTTCGCGGTCGCGGTGCCGGTCTTCGCCTTGTTCGGGCTTCTCGATCGGCTGTATCAGTTTTATCGGTTCGGGTCGCTTTTCAATACCTACGTGCATGTAGCGGCGCAGGAGATGCGGCAGCGTAATCCTTCGCTCCCGGGCAATTATCCATTCGAAACGCCGTTTCACGTTGGCTTCTTTGGAGCGCTCTTCAGTCCGGAAAAGTCCATCTTCCT